>CAVCAF010000001.1:0-55386 GCA_963600185.1 Azospirillum sp. 51_20
TTAAAAACTCTGCGTCTCTGCGACTCTGCGTGAGATTTAAGTAGATAAAGATCTAAAATCTTGTAAATCCTGTCTAAACCAGTACAAGGGGTTAACTTACCCCTTTACTTTGATCTTTGACAATTGAATTTTACTTCGAGGCTAGCTGGCAATAAACTAGAAATGCTAGCGAGTGGGCGCGAGATTTGGTATAATAGAGGGCATATGAAACTTATGCGAAGGTTGTTTCTAGGTCTAGTCGTCACGAGCTGTGTCGCGCTCAGTGGCTGTTTCTCGGTGGATTCCGCCGCGGCAGAAGCGCGCAAGGCTCTTTTACAGGGCGATATGCCGCGCGTTTGTGCGTGGGCGGAGGAACTGGCGACAAACAGCTCCTACTCTGCCGCGCTTGGGTATGTGGAAGCGGGGCGTGCACGCTTTCTCGCAGGCGACTTCGCCGCGAGTGAGAGTTGGTTTCGCCGCGCCATAGATTCAAGTGTGAAGCGCAGTGAGAGCGGTCCGCGTATCAATCTGACGGATGTTGGGAATACGGCACTCGCGGCGACGGTGACGGATGACCGTACGCGGCAGTATACGCTCGGTGCTTATGAACTGAACTTAGCCCTTCAGTATGGCATTCTCGCCGAGGTGCTGAATAACAAGTATGAAGAGGCCCTCGTTGATTCGCGTCTCGCCATTTATGTGCAAGATACGCTCGCGGAAAAGTTAGGCGGCGACCTCGTCGCGCCTTCCTCCAGCACCAACCAATCGGAACTCGCCGCGCAAAATATCTGCGAAGGACAGGACGCGGCACTGGACGACCTCATAGCGGGGACGCGTAATTCGTGGGAGAATCCTGTCCTTTGGTGGCTGACGGGCATTCTTTTTGAGACGAATGGCGAACTTGACTTCGCGCAACAATCTTACCGCAAGGCGCACGCGATTCGTCCCGAGAACACCTTATTTGCCGCGGACGCCGCGCGGTTCGCCGTGGGCAAGCCCCAACAGCGGTTACCGAAGAAGGGCAAGGCACGGATAGTCGTCCTTTATGATGCGGGGCTTGTGCCGATGAGGGAGTCGCTCAAGGTGCCCGTCCCCATTTACACAGGCATGGCGATAGACATCCCTGTTTATCGTGAAAAGCGCACGACTTACGGGACGCTTCAGGTGGATGGCAGCCAAGGTTCGCTGGGACTTGACGTGACGGCCCTCGCCGCACGCGACTTAAAGGAGCAGTTGCCGGGTATTGTCACGCGCAATGTGACGCGCGCGGCAGTGCAGGCTGCCGCCCAAGCCGCCGTTAATAATGCGGGCAATGAGTACGCCCAAATTGGTGTCTTCGCGGCAAATGCCATTATCTCGGCTCTTCGCCGTGCCGATACGCGCTCGTGGTTGACGCTGCCTGCCCAGACACAAGTCGCCACAGTTGAGGATATCACGCCAGGCGCATACGCGCTTAAACTTACGACGGTGCACGGCGTAACGACTTTTGAATGCACCTTAAAGGCGGACGAAACGCGGCTAATTTATGTCGCGGATGTTGCGCGTGGTGCGCGGCTTGCTTCCTGTTCACTGGGAGCTACCGCTAATAACACTGTCTTTGAGAATCACGAAGGCTATTAAAAAGAAAGGTCCTAATTATGAAACAACTACTCATTCTATTAGCAGTCGCCTCTTTGGCGTATGGGTGCGCGAGTACCAGTGCACGCGAAACGCAACTGGATAAGCAGGCACGAAGTGCCGCGCTCGAGCCGCAAGATGTGCGGCGCACGGTTGAAAAGATGGTGGACTCCATGCTCGCTGACGGCGACTTTATTCGTGAAGTCGGCGGTTCGCGTCCAGTCCTCGATATTGCCAAGGTGCAAAACCGCTCGTCCATGCATCTCGATATGACTTCGCTGACGGACTCTATTCGTACGAAACTTCTGCGCTCACGCAAGTTCCGTTTTATGGATCACACAACTGCCGCGGACGATTTGCAGTTTATGAATGACCAGGCGCTCAATGGCTTAACGGACTCTAAGAAGGCTGTTCGTGCGGGTGCACAATCTGCCGCGCAGATGTATCTCTACGGTGCGCTTTCTGAAATGCGTCAGCAGGTGGACGGCGTCACAGACCGTTATTTCAAGTTCACACTGAACTTAAAGGACTTGCGCTCAGGCGAGATTATCTGGAGCGACGAGCAAGAAATCCGTAAAGAGCAAAAGCGCGGCGTAATCGGCTTCTAATTCATGGCGAAGCGGCACTTAATTGGCATAGGCGGCGTAGGGATGAGTGCGCTCGCGACGGCACTCCAGAGCCTCGGCGATGAAGTGACGGGCGCGGATAGAACACTCGGTACGCCCAATATCCGTTCGCTTGAAGGGCGCGGCATTAAGTGCTATCCCGATGATGGTTCGGGGGTTGACGCGGCGACCGATGAGGTTATTGTCTCAACGGCTATTGAGTCCGACAACGCTGGACTCAAGCGTGCCGCGGCACTCGGCATACCTATTACACATCGCGCCGCGGCACTTGCACGGACGCTTAGCGGTTTTAAACTCATTGCTGTCGCGGGCACCTGCGGCAAGTCTACCGTTACGGCCATGCTCGGGCACATCCTTACGGAATGTGGGTTAGACCCATTTTGCGTGAATGGTGCGAATGTACCAGGCTGGCAAGGGGCGGTGCGTCCCGGGAAGGGTAAGTATGCTGTCGCTGAGGTGGACGAGAGCGACAAGTCCCTCGTCGCCTTTCATCCGTACGCGGCAATTATTACAAATGCTTCCGCCGACCATTATTCTAAGGAAGAAATGGACGCGGTCTTTGACGCCTTTATTGCGGGGGTGCCCGGTCCAATTGTGGATGGACGCGTAGATGTCGGCGAGGTAGCCGTGTCGCTACCCGGTAAACATAATCGCGCGAACGCCTACCTCGCTTTACGGATGGCTCTTGCGCTTGGGTGCGAAGAAAGTGCCGCGCGCGGCGCTTTACTTACTTTTAAAGGTGTTGAGCGGCGCTTGCAGAAGTATGGGACGCGGGTTTATGATGATTACGCGCACAATCCCGAGAAGCTGCACGCTATGTGGACGACGCTTACGGAAGAGTTTCCCGCGGGGATTTGCGTTATTTGGCGTCCCCATGGGTACGCGCCGTTGCGCAAAATGAAGTCCGCGCTCGCGGCAATGTTTAACGCGGTGGTGCGTCCCCAAGATAAGCTCCTCTTGTTGCCAGTCTATGATGTGGGTGGCACAACCGATCGCTCGCTTAATTCTCAAGACCTCGCGGCAGAACTGCGCGAAGGGGTGTGCGAGCTTGTGCCAAGCCTAGAGGCGGCGTATGCGTGGGCTTTAGCGCACGCTCAGGACTATGCCGCGTTCGCAACCTGCGGGGCGCGTGACCCTGATTTGCCCAGTCTCGCCGCCCGACTCGCCGAAAAATTGTCGTAAGTTTTACTGTACTTTCGCCGAAAGAAGTGGTATACTCTATATTAGTAAAAAGTTTGAAAGGATTTTGAAAGAGGATGAAAATCAAACTCATAGTGACATTGAATAAGGAGTTGATGAGCCTGAGCTTCATTAACCAACAGGAAATTACGGTTGGTCGTGATGTCTCTAATACCATTGCGCCCCTGACGGCGGATGGGCTCTCACGGCGCCATGCGCGCCTCTTCGTGGAGAATGGCAAGTGGTTCGTTGAGGACTGTGGCAGTACGAACGGCACTTACAAGATGGGCACGAAGCTCGAAGGACGCGAAGAGCTAAAAGTCCATGACCTCCTGCAGTTCGGCAAACTTGAGATTTCGGTTGAGAGTATCCTCTCGGGCGATGAACCCATTACGGAACCTGCGCCCGCCCCTACGGCACGCACAGAAAAGACGCTTGAATTGCCGCGTCCTGTCCCGCCGATTAGCCCCATTGGCATTAAGAAGCCCGAGACACCTGCGCCAGCCGTTGCGGAACTCGAACCTGTTGCTGAGTTAACGCCTGTTGAGGAAGTTAAGGAGCTTCCCAAGGCGGCTCCTGCCGCGGCTCCCGCGCTAACGCCCGTGGCCAAACCAGGGCTTAAGCCAGGTCTTAAGTTGCCCCCTCACAAAACGCTTGGTTCAGGCATTAAACTCCCGCCCAAGAAGCCTATGTTGGGTGCGGGGTTAAAGTTGCCGCCGCGTCCGATTCTTAAGGTTCCGCCTAAAAAGCCTGCCGCGCCAGCCTCTTAATGGCAGAGCTTGAGGCTAGCCGCGCACGGATGCGCGAACTCTGCGCCCAGTTAAATGCCGCGTCCGCGGCATACTATAATGGGCAAGCGGAGTTGATGTCCGATCACGAATGGGACGCGCTCTTTGACGAACTCAAGAAGCTTGAGCAAGATACGGGAATTATCCTCCCCGAGTCGCCGGTCCAGCATGTTAGTGCCGATTCGCTCGTGGGACGCAAGGAGCGGCACGAATTCGCCGCGCTTTCCCTCGCGAAGACGAAGAGCATTGCCGAAGTCGCGAAATGGGCTGAGGGACGCCCCATTTGGATTTCTTGGAAGCTCGATGGCTTAACGCTCGTCGTCACCTATGATAATGGGCTATTAACGAAAGTCGTCACCCGCGGCGACGGCACAATCGGGACGAATATTACCCATCTCGCGCCTGGCATTGAGGGCATCCCTCAGAAGATAAATGCGAAAGGGCACCTCGTCATCCGTGGTGAGGCGGTTATCTCTTATGCCGACTTTGAGGCGTTTTTGGCGACTTCGCGCGAAGAGTTCGCCAATCCCCGCAATCTAGCCTCGGGTTCACTCGCGCTAAAGGATGTAGAAGAATTAAAAGCGCGGCACTTGCGCTGGATTCCCTTTACGCTCGTTTATGCCGAAGATGCGTTGCTTTCGTGGGGCGCGCGGCGCGATTATTTAAAGTCCGTTGGCTTAGGTGCTGTAGATTGTGAGCGCGTGGAAAGCCCGACAATCGCCAATCTCGAGGCGGTTATTGCGCGTTGGACATCGCGCGTTGTGAACCGTGAGAATCCTTATCCCGTGGATGGACTCGTTGTGGTGTATGATGATACCGCCTACGCGCAAACGGGATCCGTGACGGGACATCATGCGACGCGGGCAGGGCTCGCCTTTAAGTGGCAGGATGAAGAGGCAACGACGACACTTAAATATATTGAGTGGAGTTGCGCCGTAAGCGCGATTTCGCCTGTTGCCGTATTTGAGCCTGTCGCGCTTGAGGGAACCAGCGTCCGCCGCGCGAATCTTTGTAATATTTCCGAATGCGAACGCCTTGGTGTTGGCGATAAAGGGACGGAACTTGTCGTTATTAAGGCGAATAAGATTATCCCGAAGGTCGTTCGGGTGACGCGCAAGGTTGGTGATTTTGCGCCGCCGAGTACCTGCCCTGTGTGCGGTGCGAAGACGGCGGTTGTGGAGTCCGCGACAGGCACACGTAAGTTGATTTGTACAAATGCGGAGTGCCCCGCGCGGACACTCGCTAAGTTTATTCGCTTTGTCTCTAAAGACGGACTCGACATTGACGGGCTCGGCGGCGAAACACTCGCGAAGTTTGTGAATGAGGGTTGGCTCAAAACGCCTGCGGATATCCTTAGGTTAGACAAGCACGCGGATGAAATTGCCGCGCTGGAAGGCTTTGGCGAAAAGAGTGCGCAGAATATTTGCGCGGCATTAGCGGCGGCGAAAAAGCGCGAGGCAGTAAACTTTCTTGTCGCGCTCTCGATTCCGCTGTGCGGGAGGGATGTTGCGAAGAAGCTTCTCGCAGATGTCGGGTCGGTAAAAGAACTTGTAGAAAAGGCACGCATGGCATCGCCCGATGCATTCGCTTCGATTGACGGGATTGGCCCTGCCAAGAGCGCGGCATTTGTGGGGTGGATGCAGTCCGCCCCAAATGCCGCGCTAGTCGATGATTTATTAGGTGAACTTGAGCTTACGATGCCGCCGAAGGTGACGGCGGGGGCTTGTGCGGGGCTTACATTCGTTATTACAGGCGACCTCGTGGGCTACGCTAATCGCGATATGTTGAAAGCCAAAATAGAGTCCCTTGGCGGCAAAGTCGCGGGGTCTGTCTCGGGCAAAACGGACTTTTTAATCAATAATGATGCCCAGTCAAGCTCCTCAAAGAACAAAAAAGCCCAAGCACTCGGCGTACCCATCCTAACAGAAAAAGATTTCGAAATGCGATTCGGTACTTGACTTTTCACCCCAAAAAATTGTACAATATTAGGCAGATTTGTCCAGCAAAGGAAACGAAAAATATGAAAAATACAGTAAAGTACGGTTTGGCGGCTCTCGCGCTCGCGTCAGTTTCGCCTATTTTCGCTCAGGAACAAGAGTCCGAAACGGTCGGCTGGACGCCTATCGCTTTCGGTATCGCCACGCCCGTTCAGCTCCCTTGGGGCATGAACATGTGGGATGTCTTTGGGTTAGACCTTAATCTAATCTATTCTGACGCGCCCTTGATGTATGGTCTTGATATTGGTGGTTTAGCCGCGTTGACGCGCGGAGATATGCGCGGCGTTCAGGTCTCGGGGCTCGGCAATATCGCGCTCGCGGATGTCTACGGTCTTCGTGCTACGATTGGCGTTAACTACGCGTGGGACGGCGAAGTCTATGGCGCTGATTTAGGTATGGTTGGTATTACGCGTAAGTTCGCGGGTCTCAATGTTGAGTTCATCGGTAGCTACCATGAAGAGTTCTGCGGTCTTGAAGTAGCGCTCATCGGCAACATCGTCCGCGGCGAAGCGACAGGTGCACAGGTCGCGGGGCTTGCTAACTACGCGCAAAAGGCGAGTGGCGCTCAAGTCGCGATTGGCTTTAATATGACCGAAGTTCTTAATGGCGCACAAATTTCGCTCGTTAACTATGCGCGTGAGTGTCCCGCGGGCTTCCAGATTGGTCTCATCAATATTATTATTGATAACAAGATCAAGGTCCTGCCTATCGTTAACGGCTACTTCTGATATTGGTTGAAGCGTGAAGAACTCGCAATTTCTTAAGAAGCCGACGGCGGGGGCAACGAAAGCCCCCGTACGCGCAGAAAAAAGGCATGGGCTAGGGCGCGGACTTGATTCGCTCATTGCGCCTAAGGCTAGTGCCGCGTCTCCCGTAGCGTCTGCCGCGCCAGCCTTGCGTGTGCCGTCAGTCGCGCG
Source organism: Azospirillum sp. 51_20 (assembly GCA_963600185.1). GTDB lineage: Bacteria > Verrucomicrobiota > Kiritimatiellia > RFP12 > UBA1067 > UBA1067. The sequence goes on from CAVCAF010000001.1 coordinate 7,104, forward strand.
CAATGAGGTTTCCTTTGAACTCCCCATAAACGAGATCGCGCGTAGCCCTTATCAGCCGCGCCGCGACTTCAAAGAAGGGGAGTTAAAGGAACTCGCGGAGTCTCTTAAGAATAACGGGCTCGTCCAACCCCCAACCGTCCGCAAGAACGCGGCAGGTAAGTGGGAGTTAATCGCGGGTGAGCGTCGCCTTCGTGCGGCGCAACTCGCGGGTTGGCAGCGTATTCAGGTTGTCGTTAAGAATGTGGATGACCTGACCGCCGCCGCGATGACGACGACGGAAAATCTTCAGCGTGAAGACCTGAACCCAATCGAAGAGGCGGCGAGCTATAAGACCTTGCAAGACCAATTTGGGCTAACCCAGCAAGAAGTCGCCGCGCGGGTCGGGAAGGGACGCGCCACCGTCGCGAATGCCGTCCGTCTCTTAGAGTTGCCAGAGGAAGTTAAGGCGCTTATCCAAAGCGGACTTCTTTCGTCCGGGCACGCGAAAGTGCTTCTCTCGGTTGAGGATGAGAAGCATCGTATACTTCTCGCGCGTGATAGCGTTAATGAACAGTTGACCGTTAGAGCCTTGGAGAAGAGGATCGCGCGGCTTAGCGAGCCTATTAAGGAAAAGAAGAAGGGCGAAAATGATTTGCCCGATGGCTATGTTCGTGCGCTCTGTGATAAATTACGTAAGCACCTCGGGTGCGCCGTCCGGTTAACAAGCGGGGTTACCCACGCTAATGGCAAGCACTCCAAAGGCGTTCTTGAGATTGATTTCTTTGATAATGATGAGCTAGATCGTATTTTGCGCATGATAGGCGTAGAGGTCGATTGAGGTATGATTGGTAGTGTTTGTTTTCTAGCAGCTTCTCTTGTGTTTTCGCCAGCAGAGGCGAAAGTCGCGTATAATGTCGCGGCGGATTTAGTTGAGAATTGTACGCCGCGCGACGCGGGTACATTCGGGTCAAGCCGTGCCGCGTATCGTCTTTTGGACGCGATTAGTTCAACGGGTGCGGACGCTACCCTCGACCGCTTTAAGGTTATTACCCCGCGCGGCGAAAAGACCATGATTAATATTGAGTCCGCGTTCGTTGCCTCGGATGACGCGGAATGGATTGTCTTTCTCTCTCACTACGATACAAAGATGGGAGTTGCCTGCCCAGGCGCAGATGATGGCGCGAGTACTTCGGGCTTATTAGTCGCGCTTGCCGATCTCCTCTACAAGGAGCGTCCCACTAATTGTAATATACTTCTCGCGTGGCTCGATGGCGAGGAGAGTATGGTTGCCTACGGCAAGGATGACGGACTTTGGGGGTCGCGGCATTTAGCCGAGAAACTTAAGGATCGCCGCGCTAAGGTGCGTGCCGTTTTTTGTCTTGATATGCTGGGCGGCAAAGACCTCGTTGTCGCCGTCCCTAAGAATGGAAATGCCGCCTTGCGGCGCGTCGTCCAAAAAGTAGCGCGGCATTTAGGTAAGGAAGATCGTGTTAAACTCGTCGGGGATAGCATTACCGACGACCATGTCCCTTTTCATGAGGCGGGGTTTCGCGCTGTTGACTTAATCGGGATGTGCTCTGCGCGTCCGCTCCCTTATTGGCATACGCCCGAGGACACGATGAAGAACATTTCGGAGGAGTCGCTACTTTTCGCGGGGGAACTCGCCGTTGCGCTACTGAATGGGCTTACACCCGAGGAAGAAAAAACGGCGGCATCCTCGCCAACAAAATGACTTTATTTAAGGAGATTCAAAACATGAATGCTACCGCATGGGAAAAAGTTGATGAATTGATTGATAAGAATCAATCTAAGACCATTAAAGAACTGTTTGAAGAGTGCCCTAACCGCGCGAAGAAGTTTTCGCTTGAGGCGGCGGGTTGGTTCTTGGACTATTCCAAGAACAGAATTGACGCCGCGACAATGAAAGCACTCATCGCCTTGGCTGAAAGTGCCAATCTCAAAGCCGAGATTGAGAAGATGTTCACAGGCGAGAAGATTAATGTAACCGAGAACCGTGCCGTTCTTCATACGGCTCTCAGAAACCGTGACCCAGAGGCGAAGATATTTGTGGATGGTAAGGATGTCATGCCTGAGGTGCGTGAAGTTCTTGCACGGATGGGCGACTTCACGGATGCCGTCCGAAATGGCGAATGGCGCGGCGAAACGGGCAAGAAGATTAAGTATGTCGTCAACATTGGTATTGGCGGTAGCGACTTGGGCCCCGTCATGGCGAATATCGCCCTAACGCCCTATTCTAAGCGTTCGCTTAAGTGCTTCTTCGTGTCGAATGTCGACTCTACACATCTCGCGGAAACGCTCCGTCAGGTTAAAGCCGATCAGACGCTCTTTATTGTCGCCTCAAAGACCTTTACGACGCAAGAAACGATGTCCAATGCCGAAGCCGCCAAGGCGTGGCTCGTGAAGAAGCTCGGCAATGAGAAGGCGGTTGCTAAACATTTCGTCGCCGTATCAACTGCCGCGAAGGAAGTTGCCGCGTTTGGTATTGATGTGAAGAACATGTTCGGCTTTTGGGACTGGGTCGGCGGACGCTATTCGCTACCTTCCGCGATTGGTCTCTCGCTTATGATTGCGATTGGACGCAAGAACTTCGGGCGTTTGCTGGACGGCTACTACAAGATGGACTGCCACTTCCGCACCGCGCCGCTTGAAAAGAACATGCCTGTTATCCTCGCGCTCCTCGGCATTCTGTACGCGAATGGATACGGTGCGGAGAGTTACTGCGTGCTCCCCTACGACCAGTACTTGTCGCGCTTCCCCGCCTATCTGCAACAGATGGATATGGAATCTAACGGCAAGAGCGTTGATAAGAATGGTGAGAAGGTCACTTATACGACAGGGCCTATTGAGTGGGGCGAGCCTGGCACGAACGGACAGCACTCGTTCTATCAGTTAATCCACCAAGGGACGCACCTTATCCCCTGCGACTTCATTGGCTTTGCGAAGACTCATAATCCAATCGGCGACTTGCATGATAAGCTTATGGCGAATATGTTCGCCCAAACCGAAGCACTCGCCTTTGGTAAGAGTGCGGAAGATTGCCGTGCGGAAGGGGTGAGCGAAGCACTCGTGCCTTTCAAGACATTTGAGGGCAATAAGCCGACTAATACGCTTCTCGCGAAAGAATTGACACCTGAGACCTTGGGCGCACTCGTTGCACTCTATGAACATAAGGTGTTCACGCAGGGTGTGATTTGGAATGTCTATAGCTTTGACCAGTGGGGCGTCCAGCTCGGCAAGGTGCTCGCGAAGGGTGTCCTCGCTGATTTGACCGCGCCCGCGGCAAGCGGAAAGCACGATGCGTCAACGAATCAACTTATCGCGCGCTATCGTAAAGCGAACAAACGCGGATAAGTCTTAAGCACCACATCCCCTTTAGCCGCGGCAAGAATCTCCTTCTCATGCCGCGGCACTTTTTATATACTTTGCGAGTAACGAGGGGGTAAGGCGGAAGTAGAATGCCGCGAAAGTCTCTCTTCTAGTGGGGGATGCGCATCTCGCCTTCAAGAGACCGCGGTCTCAGCACCTTGAGACCGCGGTCACTCGACCCTGAGACCGCGGTCTCTTGCCCGATAGACCGCGGTCTCCAAGCCAACAGACCGCGGTCTCTAAGCCTATAGACCGCGGTCTCTTGAAGGATTCCCAGTAGGAGAGGGTAAACGCCGCGCTTGGACGGGGGTGGTGGGGTACTTTACCGCGGCACTTCGTGCGCCGAGACGGACGCGATTTGTATGTACTTCTCACCCCAAATATGGTATAATTTAGGGTGTTCGGACGGCGGATAAAGCAGGAAAGCGTCCGAATTGATAGGCCAAGAGTATGCTTAAGTGGCAAAGTGCCGCGCTCCGCTCTTTAAGGTCGTGTAATGATTTAGCGTCAACGCTAACAAGTCGTTCTGCAGAAATACTGGTACTATTTCAACAGGTGAACGGCATGAGAGTGATGATGCGCCCTTTGGGCGTGTTATCTTATTGTGTATTCACCTATGCCTGTACCAGGGCTACTGCAGAGTGCATGAGAAGATGATGCGCTCTTTTCTTTTGCATTGAATGGGTTCGGCGGCGAACTACTAGCGCAGAACCTGGAGAGAAAGAAGATGGCAGAAGAAAGTAAGGCAGTGGAAGGTCGGCTCTTGCCTGTTTTGATGACGGCGAGCGTCGATACGCGCGGCATGAAATGTGCGCGTTTTGCCGCGGAGGAGCGGGAGAAGATGTATATTCGCGCCGTCCGTTATTACCTCGACACGATCTGCCGCGATCCGCGGCAAAAGGTTGTTTTTTGCGACAATTCGGGCTGGGATCTCGCCTCCTTTCGTGCGAAGGTGGGGCGTGGGGCGGAGCGTATTGAGTGGCTGTCACTGGACCCAAACGACTTCGACATCTCGCGCGGCAAGGGCTATAACGAGATGATTCTTATGCGGCAGGCACTTGAGCGCTCGCCGGCTATTCGTGCGGCAGGTGCATTCTTTAAAGTGACGGGGCGCTACCCGATCTACAATCTTGGCTACTTCGTGAAGAAGGCTTCAAAGGCAATTTATGCGCACGGCAAGAAGTGGTATTGCGATGTTAAGGATCATCCGATTTATGAATGGCTCCATCTTGGCTGGAACGGACACTCCCTTGAGTGTCGCCTCTTTGGGGTGACGAACGACTTCTTCTGTGAGAAGCTAGTTCCGTTGACGGAGGAGTGCAATGACGCGGAGGGTAAAGAGCTGGAAGGGGTCTTACTCCGCGGCTTAAAACGGATGAGCTTAGAGGGCATAGTGACGCGCTTCAAGCGTGAGCCGCACTTTGGGGGCGTGGCTGGACATTACATTCCTTCCATCGCGTGGAGTGAAGATCAGGACTGCTTCAAGGAAAAGTTTAAGCGTGCACTCGGCAACTTCATCCGCATCTTCATGCCTTGGCTGAAGTTCTAAGGTGCAGAATAGGCTCGTCTAGTAACCGAAGATAGGGGCGCTTTGGGGGTGTGCCGCAAGACCCCTACCAAATCTACGCCAGAAATGATATAATAGAAGGCGTTATGAATATCGTAATTTTGTTAGGTGCCCCTGGTTCGGGCAAAGGTACAGTCGCGGGCAAGCTCGCGGCAGAAAATGCACATCTCAAGCATGTCTCCTCAGGAGACCTCCTGCGCGGCGCTGTCGCGAAGGGAACTGACGCGGGCAAGAAGGCTAAGGATTATATGGAAGCTGGCAAGCTCGTCCCGGACGCCTTAATCGCGACGATGATTAAGGATGTCGTTGCCGAAACGACGGGCGATGTGACGATGCTCCTCGATGGCTTCCCACGCAACTTGGCGCAGGCGAAGATCCTCGAAGAGATGGGTGCACCCGTTAAGAGTGCGGTGCTGATTGATGTGCCGGACGCGCTAATTCAAGATCGTATCGCGGGGCGTCGCACATGCCCGAAGTGCAAGGCGGGTTACCATGTTAAGAACTTGCCCCCGAAAGTGGAAGGCATCTGCGACAAGTGCGGCGCTGAACTCGTTATCCGTAAGGACGACAACCCCGACACCGTCAAAGACCGCCTCGCGGTTTATCATAGCGAAACCGAGCCGCTCATTGCCTTTTATCGTGATAAGAACTTGCTCAGAAAGATTGACGGCACAGTCGACATCGCCGATGTTGCCGCGGCGTTTCTGAAGGCAATGGCATGAAAGTCGATATAAAGACTAAGGCGGAACTCGCGAAAATGCGTGAGGCGTGCCGTATGTCCGCCGAAATACGCGACATCTGCGCGAACGCCGTAAAGCCAGGCGTAACGACGGGGGAGATTGATGACCTCGTCGTCGCCTATTGTAAGAAGTATAAAGTAGAGGCGAGCTTCTATCGCTATGCGGGCTTCCCCGGACACTTGTGCGTTTCAATCAACGACGAAATCATCCATGGTATCCCGAGCTATGACCGCGTCATTATGCCAGGCGACCTCGTGAAGACGGATGTCGGTATTAAGACCCTTGGCTTCAACGGCGACACTTCGCGCACCGTTGCCTTGGGTGTCACCGACCCCGAAGTCATCCGTCTAGTAGAGACGACGAAGCGGTGTCTAAAAGCGGGAATTGCCGCGGCGGGACCAGGCGTACATCTCGGCGATGTCGGCTACGCGATTCAGTGTGTTGCTGAGGCGGAAGGCTTTGGCATTGTTCGTGACTGGATTGGGCACGGTGTTGGGCGCACGGTGCATGAGGATCCCGAAGTGCCAAATTATGGCGTACCAGGTACGAAACTTGTGCTGCGTCCAGGCATGACGATCGCGATTGAGCCTATGATTACGCTTACGAAGGCGGGTGAGAAGACGGAAGTTCTTGAGAACGACTGGACCGTCGTCACGCGTGACCGTTGCCTCTCAGCCCACTTTGAACACACCGTCGCCATAACGGACGATGGTGCAGAGATTTTGACTTTGCCGGCGGACTATCCCTGAAGTCTTGAGGCCCGAAGGCGCTTAGGTCGAATGGCGACTGATTGCTTCGAGATTGGATTTCCGTCGGCAAGTCTTTGATTCCCCTATGGCGATGTTTCCCGTTGAAGAGAAGTTAAGCGACATTCGCCGCGCCCTCGCAGAAAATAAGGATGTCGTCCTAACTGCGCCCCCTGGGAGTGGTAAGACGACAATTGTGCCGCCCGCACTCCTAGAAGAGCCATGGCTTAAGGGACGCAAGATAGTCGTTCTTGAACCGCGGCGTTTAGCGGCGCGGAACTGTGCACAGTATATTGCCGCGCGGCGGGGAGAGGAAGTCGGGGGCACCGTCGGTTATCGCGTCCGTCTTGAGAGCAAGGTTTCGGCGGCAACACGCCTTGAGATTATAACTGAGGGACTCCTCGCGCAGCGCATCCTGAACGACCCCGAACTTGCCGACACGGGGCTAATTGTCTTTGATGAGTTCCATGAACGCGCCCTTGCCTGCGACCTCGCCTTTGCACTTGCGCTGGAAGTGCGCCGCGCCTTGCGTCCAGATCTGCGGCTACTCGTAATGTCCGCGACACTTGACGCGGCGGAAGTCACGCGCCATCTCGGGGACGCGACCCCCATTTCAGCCGAGGGGCGCATGTATCCCGTGGAGACGCGCTATTTGGGCGACACCCCCATTCCCGCGGCAGTTTCGCGTGCATTAAAAGAGACGACGGGCGATATCCTTTGCTTCTTGCCGGGCGAAGGGGAAATCCGCCGCGCAAGTGCCGCGCTCGAAACGGTAAGGGAAGCGGAGATTTTGCCGCTTTATGGCGCACTCCCCAAGGCGGCGCAAGATCGTGTTTTCGCCTCTTCGCCGCGCCGTAAGGTTATACTCGCGACTTCCATTGCTGAAACCTCAATTACGCTACCAGGGATAACCTGCGTAATTGATTCGGGGCTTATGCGTGTACCGCGCTTCTCGCCCACGACAGGCATGACGGGACTCGTCACCTTGCCGCTAACTTTAGATCGAGCCGAACAACGCCGCGGACGCGCTGGACGCGTCCAAGCCGGTGTCTGCTATCGGCTTTGGAATGCCGCGGAAAAGCGTCCCGCACGGATGAATCCCGAGATAATGGACGCTGATCTCGCGAGCCTCGTCCTCACAAGTACCGCGTGGGGGGCGATAAGGCGCACCGATTTACCGTGGCTAACGCCGCCGCCTGCGAGCGCATGGGAGAAGTCCGTAAAACTTCTTAAACAACTTGGCGCACTTAAGGTAGACTGCACTCTTACGCCGCGGGGCGAGCGTATGGCGCATATGCCGCTACATCCGCGCCTAGCCAATATGCTACTGGACTTCAAGCCCCACGCGGCAGACCTCCAGAACGCGGCACTTCTCGCGGCAATTGTGGAAGAAGGGCGGCGCGGCACCGAGACCGATATCCGCCGCGTTATGGATGAGGTGCGTGAAACGCCCCATAACCCCGCCTCACAACGCATACTCGCCTTAGCGCGGCGCTTTGGGGGTGGCGGCGAAAAGGGTGCGAATCCTGCGCCCCCCACCTGCTCGGAAGGCGCACTCCTCGCGCGTGCCTATCCCGACCGCGTTGCCAAAAATCGGGGTAATGCGACCTTTCGCCTTGTGAGTGGGCGCGGGGCGTTCCTTGACCCCACGGATAGGCTCGCGAAAGAGCCGTGGCTTGTCGCCTGTACCCTCGATGACCGCGTCGGGGACGCTAAGATTTTTCTTGCCGCACCTATTAAGGAAAAGGAAGTCCGTGAATTATTCGCCGCGGACTTAACGGAGGACGATATTTGCTCTTGGGATAAGCGCACCGAGCAAGTCATAGCCGCGCGGCGGACGCTTCTTGGCGCAATTACTTTATCGGAGAGACTCCTCTTGCCCGCGGCAGATGACGCGGCAATGCGTGCCAAGCGCACGACGGCACTACTGGAGGGCGTCCGTCAGAAGGGTGTCGCGAACTTGCCGTGCTGGACGAAGGAGTCCCTGCAATTCGCCGCGCGGCTGCGCTTCTTGCATAAGGTTCTCGTGTGGCCTGAGTTGACCGATACTTCCCTCATCGCATCGTTGGCGGGCTTCGTGGACGGCTTCACCAAGTGGCGCGACTTAGAGAAGGTCAAGATGAGCGAAGTGCTTACCTTTTGGCTTGCCTCTAATGGGCATACGCTGCGCGAACTCGATACCCTCGCCCCTGCACGGATGGAAGTCCCGAGCGGCAGCCACCTCGTTATCCATTATGAGGGCGACGAACCTACTGTGGAAGCGAAGTTGCAAGAGTGTTTCGGGCTTATGACAACGCCGCGTGTCGCGGGAGGGCAAGTCCCTATCGTGATGACGCTACTCTCGCCCGCACAGCGTCCCATCCAAATCACCAAAGACCTCGCAGGCTTTTGGCGAGAAGGGTACCAACTCGTCCGTAAAGAGATGCGCGGACGCTATCCGCGGCACTATTGGCCCGAGGATCCTTTCGCCGCCACCCCCACGCGCCGCACCCTAAAATCGCGCCTAGGTGCAAAAACCACTTGAGTTTAAGCGGCGAAATATGGTATAATATTGCGCAAATACGCCAGGGTAGCACAATGGCAGTGCATCTCATTTGTAATGAGAGGGTTGCGGGTTCGACTCCTGTTCCTGGCTCCATTCTTTTTTAAGGAGGGATTTAGGTATGATAGAAACAATTTCTACAGCGTCCGCTCCAGCGGCGCTTGGTCCGTATAGCCAAGCCCTTAAGGCGGGTGGTTTTGTGTGGTGCTCAGGTCAAATACCCATTGACCCCGCGACGAACACAATCACGGCTCAAACTATAGAAGAACAGACGCGCCAAGCGATTTCTAACTTGAAGAATGTCCTTGCGGCGGCGGGTACGAGTTTAGCAAATGTTGTTAAGACGACTGTCTTTATTAAGGATATGAACGACTTTGCCGCGCTTAATAAGGTTTACGCGGAAATGTTTGGGGCAACGAAGCCCGCGCGTTCTTGCGTGGAAGTCGCGCGCCTCCCGAAGGATGTGAAAGTCGAGATTGAGTGCGTTGCCGCGCTCTAAGGCGACTTTAGCGTAAGGACTGCATTTCGTGGAAAAACAGCAGCACATTCCTCTGCCGCTTAAGTATCGTCCGATGACATTTGATGATGTCGTCGGGCAGGAACATGTCGTACGCACCCTAAGGCACGCCATTGCCGCGAATCGTGTGGCGAACGCCTACCTCTTTATAGGGCCACGCGGCATTGGCAAGACGACCCTTTCGCGTATTTTCGCTAAAGCCCTCAATTGTTCGTCGCCGAATGGCACTGAGCCTTGCGGCAAGTGCACGAACTGCGTGGAGATAGCCGAAGGACGCTCGCTTGATGTCATCGAGCTTGACGCTGCCTCCCATAATAAGGTAGAGGATGTAAAGCCGATAATTGACGCGGTGCAGTACAAGCCGAGCGCTTCGCGCTATAAGATATTCATCATTGACGAATGTCATATGCTGACGAACGCGGCATGGAATGCGCTTTTGAAGACTCTGGAAGAGCCGCCAGCCTATGTGCGTTTTATCTTCGCGACGACCGAAGGCGATAAGGTGCTCGCGACCATTGTTTCGCGTTGTCAACGCTTTGACCTGCGGCGCATCCAAACCCGCGACATAACCGCGCGGCTAAAGTATGTCTGCGAAAAAGAGAAGATTAAGGCAGAGGACGACGCGCTACTCGCGATTGCTCGTGGCGCAGAAGGCGGTATGCGCGACGCGCTTTCTTCCCTCGACCAACTCATATCCTTTACGGACGGCAATATCACCGAGAAGGATGCCCTTGGTGTCTTTGGTCTCGTTGGGCGCGTGGAACTTGAGTCGCTCGCGGGTGCAATTCTTAAGGGCGACGCGGCGAGTATACTTTCCGCCGTCGAAGCTTTTGATTCCGCGGGCAAGAACTTGCGACGACTCGCGGGGGAACTTCTCGGACACTTCCGTAACCTCGTTGTTTTGCAGGCACTTGGCCCCGATACGAAGTGCCTTGAGGCGACTCCCGAGCAGATAGAAGTCCTTAAGAAACAAGCGGAAGGTGTGGACGCTGGACGCGTCTTTCGTATTTGCGATGAACTTGCGGCAATGGAAGATAAGTTGCGGTATGTCTTAAGTGTTAGAACGCTTATTGAGATGACGCTCTTAAGGGCGAGCCGCATTGCTTCCACGGCAACAGTAGAGGAACTTATGCGGGCTGTGCGCACGCTAAAAGGGAGCGCGGCACCTGCTGTGGCGACGGCATCTGCGCCGTCCGTACCTGCGTCCGCTAAGTCTGCACCCCAACCGCCGCCGCGCAAATATGTGATGCATCGCCTCCCCGACGCGGCAGAACTCGCGGCAGCGCCCGCCCCAGCCCCTAAGGTAGTGCCGCCGCCACAACCAGCACCCGCTAAGCCCGCGGCGAAACCTGTCGCCCCGAGCCGTCGCCAAGAGATTCTGGACGACCCTAAGCTTAATGACCTCCTAAAAGAAGTTGGGGGCGCGGAAATAACGGATATACGGGAGAACTAAGACTATGTTCAGTTGTGGATGGCTTTGGCTCTATGTTGGCGCGTTTTTAATGCTCGCGGAGTTGCTCGCGTCGGGCTTCATCGTTTTCTTCTTTGGGCTCGCGGCAGTTTCGGTTGGCGTTCTGCGCCTCATCTTAGGGGACGCGTTTACGCCAACATGGCAACTTGTCGCGATTTCGTTCTTCTCCATCTTCTACCTAGCGATTGTTAGGCGGTGGCTTAAGAAGATATTCGTTGGGAGCATGTCCTCCTCGCGTGTCGACTTCGACAATGACTTCGTTGGACGCGTTGGGCGCGTTGTGGAAGCGATAAACCCGCCTTTGGAAGGGCGCGTCGAACTCGGGGACGCGGCGTGGAGTGCCGTAGCCGAAAGCCCAATTGCGAAGGACGCCAATGTTAAGGTAATTTCTCAAACAAATCTAACTCTAAAAGTGGAGGAAGTAAAATGATACTCGCTGAAGTTAATGGTGCGCTTGTTTTCTTCGGGATTGTGGCGTTCATCGTCATAATCGCCATAATCAAGACGGCGGTAATAGTTCCGCAAAAGACAGCTTTTATCGTGGAGCGGCTCGGACGCTACCGTTGCACGCTTGACGCGGGGTTCCATATCCTTTTCCCTTTCATTGACCGTATCGCCTATCGTCATACCCTTAAGGAGCAGGCGATTGATGTGCCCCCGCAGGAGTGCATTACGAAAGATAACATCGCTGTTTCGGTGGACGGAATCCTTTATATGCAGGTCATGGATCCCGCCAAGGCGAGTTATGGCATTGGTAACTACCTTTTTGCAACGACTCAACTTGCCCAAACCACGATGCGCTCTGAAATGGGCAAACTTGATTTGGACCGCTCATTTGAGGAGCGTACTTCCATTAACGCGGCGATTGTCGCGGCGGTGGATAAAGCGAGCGACCCGTGGGGCATTAAAGTGACGCGCTACGAGATTAAGAATATTACGCCGCCGCGCACGATTCGGGACGCGATGGAAAAGCAGATGCGTGCTGAGCGCGAAAAACGCGCGATGATTGCGGAGTCCGAGGGTGAGCGCCAAGCGAAGATTAACCGTGCCGAGGGAGAACGCCAAGAAGCAATTGCACTTTCTGAAGGCGAGCGCACGCGGCGCATAAATGAGGCGGAAGGGCGCGCGAAAGAAATTACGCTTGTTGCTGAAGCGCAGGCGGCGGGTATCGCGAAAGTCGCCGAGGCGATTAACATGAAAGGCGGCGCGGAGTCCGTAAATATGCAACTCGCCCAGCAATATCTCGTGCAATTTGGTAATCTCGCGAAAACCAATAATACGATGATTATCCCCTCCAATTTGGCGGATGTCGCGGGCGTCTTAAAGGCGTGCGCGAATGTCGTAAAACAAGCTTAAGACAACTAGACTTTTCAAGAAAGGATACATTTTTAAATGTTAACGTGGATGGATAGCCTTCGGGGGCGTTCGCTGATGCGGATGGCTTCGTTTACGGATGAAGAAATGCTGAATCTCGTCGACCTCGCCGCACAACTTAAGGCGCGGCGTAAAGGTGGTGTGCGCGGCGATTTATTACACCGCAAGAATATTGCGCTAATCTTTGAGAAGAGCTCAACACGCACACGCAATTCTTCGATTATTGCCGCGCGGGATGAGGGCGGTGGGGCGGAATATTTGACGCGTCCCGATATCCATTTTGGCAAGAAGGAGAGCGTGAAGGATACGGCGCGGGTTCTCGGGCGTATCTATGACGGCATCCTCTTCCGCGGCTTTTCGCAGAAAGATTGTGAAGATCTCGCGAAATATTCGGGTGTCCCTGTTTGGAATGGGCTCACCGATGAATATCATCCGACCCAGATTTTCGCCGACCTCTTGACGATAAAGGAAACCTTTGGCGACCTTAAGAACTGCACGGTAGCCTATGTCGGGGACGGACGCAACAATGTCGCGAACTCGCTTATGATGGGCTGCGCGAAGGCGGGCATTCGCTATGTGTGCTGCACGCCTAAGGAACTTCACCCCGATGAAGCCGTGCTCGCCGAGGCGGATGTCGTCGCGAAGCGTAATGGCGTAGATATTCGCGTTGTGGAGAATCCCCATGAAGGCGTTAAGGGCGCGAATGTGATTTACACCGATGTCTGGGTGTCGATGGGCGAAGAGGCGAAAACTGCCGAGCGCATAAAGTTATTGCGTCCCTACCAAATTAACATGGAACTCTTAAAGTCCACGGGTAATTTGGACGGTAAACTCATGTTCCTACATTGCCTGCCTGCCTTCCACGACTTCAATACCGAAGTCACGAAAGATACGGGTGCTTTGGAGGTGACGGACGAAGTATTTGAGTCGAAATATTCGCGTGTCTTTGACGAAGCCGAGAACCGTATGCACACCATAAAGGCGCTCTTCGTTTCGTCACTCTGTGACCGCGCCAAAATCTAACTTCTAGCGGAGAATATAACGGATGCAGGGTGAGACTTTTCCTGATTGGACTAAGGTATCCCCTAAAAACAGCGCGGCGGAATTGCCGCGCCTTTTAGCGGAAACCGAGAAGCGCGTGGTGGAACTCGAGAGCGAGAGCCCCGAGACATTTGAGGACTTCGCGTGGCGGCTAGATGACGCGACGCGCGAACTTTGGCGGGCGTGGGCGGATGTCGGGTTCATGACGAGCGTACGCAATTCGGCTGAATGGCGCGAAGTTGAGGAAAAGTTCCAGCCCGATATTGTCGCGTTCGCTTTGCGCATGGGGCAGTCGGAAAAGCTCCTGCAGCAGGCGAAAAGCGTCCTTCAGCGGCTCAAGTCGTGCGGCAACGCGAGTGAGAATGGGACGCGTATTCGCATTTTGCAGAAGTTTATTCAGGGTGCGGAACTCTCGGGTGTCACCCTGCCGAAAGATGAACGCGCACGGTATAATGAGATAGAAGCGCGGCTTGCGCAACTCTCAATGGACTTCTCAAACGCGGTTCTAGACGCGACGAAGGCGTTTACCTTCACGAAGGATGGCAAGACTTACACGATTGATGACGCGAACTACCCCCAGACAATGAAGAATTGTGCCGATCGGGAAGTTCGTGAAGCCCTCTATCGTGGACGCTCCACGCGGGCACCTGAGAATACGCCACGGATAGCGGAAATCTTGAAGTTGCGCTTTGAGAAGGCGCAATTGCTGGGCTTTAAGACCCCCGCGGAACTCTCACTCGCGACAAAGTGTGCCCCCAGTGTCGCGGCAGTTGAGGATATGATAGCGGAACTAGATTCCGCGACAAAGAAGCCTGCTGAGACTGAAGAAAAGGCACTCGGCGACGGACTCCAGCCTTGGGATCGCGCCTACGCGGCGGAGAGACTGCGTGAAAAGACTTACAACTATTCTGAAGAAGAGCTTAAGCAGTATTTCCCCTTTGATAAGGTGCTCGCGGGACTCTTCAAAATCACTAAGTTCCTATTTGATGTTGAGGTAAAGGAAGTAACGGGCGCGGCGAAACCCTCGGTATGGCATCCAGATGTAAGGTTCTTTGAAGTCACGGAGAAGGGGGCGCCCATTGCCCATCTCTACATCGACCCCTATGTGCGCAATGGCGAGAAGCGCGGCGGAGCTTGGATGAGCGAGTTCCGTAATCGGTGCGACCGCCGCGGAGAGAAACCGCTCGCTTATCTCGCGCTTAATGCGCCTGCACCTGATGAGAAGGGCACAAGTTTGCTTCCGTTTAGGGAAGTTGAGACAATTTTCCACGAGTTTGGACACTCCCTGCAGTGCATGTTAACGCGCATTGGCGAGGAAGGCGCGGCAGGTATTTCGCTTATAGAGTGGGATGCCGTGGAAGTCGCGAGCCAGTTTATGGAAAATTGGTGTCTCGATGACCGCACAGGAATCCATGTGCCTTCTGAACTTAAGGCTAAAGTGCGTGCGGCGCGGAACTTTCGTGCCGCGACAGCCTGCCGTCGGCAGTTGGCGTTCGCCGAGACGGATATGCGCTTACATGAGAAGCCCGTGAATGACCCTAATAGCGTCAAGAACGAGATTTTCGCACACTTTGGGCTTGAGGTTTTGCCAGACGATCTCTTCCTCAACGCTTTCTCGCACATCTTCGCGGGGGGCTATGCCGCGGGATATTATGGCTATAAGTGGAGCGAGGTCATGAGTGCCGATTGCTACGGAGCTTTTGAGGAAGCGGGTCTCACGGACGATGCCGCGGTAAAGGCGGTTGGTAAGTCGTATCGCGAGACGATTCTCGCCTTGGGAGGTAGCAAGAGTGCCTATGAGGTGTTCATCCTCTTTAGGGGACGCAAGCCTTCCAGCGCGGCACTTTTACGGCAACAGGGACTCGCCTAGTGCAAGGGCTCTTCGACACACACGCACATTTTCCCCTTGATAGGGAAGATACAGTTGATGCACTAAAGCGTGCGAAGTTGGCGGGTGTGGAAGAAATCCTCGCAGTCGGCGGTGATAATGACCTAAACCGCGCGGCGAAAATTGCCGCGGAGGTCGTGGGTGGAGCAAGTGCCGATTTGCCCAAGGTTTATTTGGCGCAGGGCTACGATATGTCGTCCGTCGCGATGGAGCGTCCCAAAGTAGATTACACGCGTTTAACGGCAGTCGGGGAGCTGGGGCTCGATTATTCCCATGGCGAGACCAATCGCGCGGCACAATGCCAGCTTCTCGCGTCGCAATTAGAAGACGCGCGGCATTATGATTTGCCCGTAATAATCCACACCCGTGAAGCGGACGCGGATACCCTTGGCGTTTTGCGGGAAGTCCCCTCGCGAGGAGTTATCCATTGCTTTACGGGTACGCCCACTTTTTGCCGCGAATTACTCGATTTAGGTTTTTATATCTCAATTTCGGGGATTGTCACCTTTAAGAAGGCGGAAAATGTGCGTGAGAGTGCCCGCTATGTGCCTGATGATCGGCTTTTAATTGAGACGGACTCCCCCTATCTCGCGCCCATCCCTTATCGCGGCAAGCAGAATGAACCCGCGTTCATCGTGGAAACGGCACGCTATCTCGCGAACCTACGCGGCACTTCATTTGACTCCCTCGCCACGCTCACCACCACCAACGCCCACAACTGCTTTGCGACAACGGGGGCGAGATGATATACGACGCTTTTACATTCTTTAATGAATTAGACTTACTGGAGATTCGGCTTAATACGCTCGCCTCCGTAGTTGATAAGTTCGTAATAGCCGAAGCGACGCGCACCCACCGCGGCAAACCCAAGCAACTTTTGTTTGAAGCTAACAAATCGCGCTTTAGTGCGTTTCTTCCGAAGATTATCTACATTAAGGTAGACGATCTACTCTCAGAAGAAGAGATAAATAAAGACCCCTATAATCTTGCTTGGGTGAATGAGAATCGTCAGCGGAATGCCCTTAAGCGTGGTTTAATAGAGGCGCGCGCGAATGATATAATTTTGCTGTCCGATTTGGATGAGATACCGCGCCCCGAAATAGTTGCGCAATTGGAGTCCGTCCTTGATGGAAGTACACGCGGCGTACGGTTTAGGATGTCCGCTTATTACTATTATCTAAACTATCTTAATTATACAAAACCCGTTTGGGAAATGGGCACATTTGCCGCGCGCTACAGGGTGTTTGGCGATAATGCCTATCTCAGCCGAACACTTATGGGGCGCTTCACACCTGAGTCTGAAAATCGCGGCGCTACTATGCAACGGCTCCGCTTTATGCCTGCGGATAGGGACTTGCCGCACGCGGGTTGGCATTTCTCGTACTTGGGAGGCATAGAGGCGATTGAGAATAAATTGCGGTCTTTCTCACATTCTGAGTTTAGTGCGATACCGCGTCCTGTTTTAGAGCAAAGTATCCGTAAGGGGCGCGATCCATTTGGACGCGGGGAGATGTTTTTTGGCGAGGTGATAGACGATAGCTTCCCACGGTATGTGAGAGAAAATCAAGATAAACTTGCCGCCTTAATTTTTAAGGTGGACGCGGACTATCTCGCGCGGACAGCATTCCCGCGGCGGATAGCGAAGTTAAGGGGGCGCTTGCATACTTTTCTTGTGCGTATAATCCCACAAAAGTGGGTGCCGTCAATATTGCGTGTGCGCGAAGCCTTGCTTAAAAAGTTAGGTAGGCTATGACCCCAAGTTGCCATAGACCTGTTAAGGAGCGGATGACGCGGCGGTGTCCGTCACATGATTATTCGGTGCGCGGCGTTTATATGATTACGACCCAGCTCGCGGTGCGGGAGCCGAAGTTGGGTACGCTTGAGCCGATTCCGTGCGGGGAATGGTGCGTGAGGCCGAGTGCGCTTGGCTGGAAGGTTCTTGCTTGCTGGGAGGCTATCCCTAAACACTGGCCGCAGGTTAAACTTATTGCCCACCAACTCATGCCTGACCACTTTCATGGGCTTTTATTTGTGAAGGAAGATTTACCAATCGTCTCGGGACGGCAGAAGGTACTTGGGGATATCATGCGCGGCTTTAAGGCGGGGTGCCGCGAAGTTGGTTGGCAGGCGGGCTTTACGGACTCCCTCCTCAAGCGCGAAGGGCAACTCGCACAACTCAGGCGCTACATCGCCGATAATCCGCGGCGGTTAGCCGAGAAGCGGCGACATAAGGCGTATTTTAAGGTCGTAGAAGATTTGGCAATAGAGTTGGGCGGGGGCGTATGCGGTTTGTTTGCGGGGCTCGGGAATGCCGCGCTCGCGAATAAAGTGCCGCGGGTTTATGTGCAGTGTTCGCGCAAGGACTTCGCATATAAACATACGCGCCTTGAGAGTGGCAATTGGCGCATTGAGCGCAACGAGAAAGGCGCGGCACTTGTTGACTTTGAAACGCCTACTTTTAAAGAGAAAGCGGCGCAGTTTTTAGAAGCTGTAAAGAAGGGCGCGGTGCTGGTGAGCCCCTGTATCTCGCATGGCGAGAAAGAAATCATACGCCGCGCATTTGAGGCGGGCGGTAGTGTAATTTGTCTGCGAAATAAGGGTTTTGGTAAACTAGAGAAACCCATGGGCAAGATGTTTGACCTCTGTGCCTCGGGGCGACTCTTATTGCTCGCGCCAAAGAATTGGCTCTATACAATGAGTAAAAAGCCAATAAGCCGCGAAGACGCGCTTGTATTAAATACGCTCACCCAATTACTCGCGGACAGTGAGGTCGTGGTTAATTATAAGGGTCGGGTACCCAATGGGCTTGGGGCTTTGTGTGCCCAAGCGGTAGATAGCCCTATGTTAGAGGCGATAATAAATAGCGCCATTTCTGGCGCTAAACCTAACGCCCCCACACCGCCAAGTGACCTGCCCCGCGTATCGCCGCCGTTAACTCAAGCTCAAACGCGCGTAAACGAGGCTAAAGCCCCGCCCCACCCCCGTGTTGTGCCGTTAGGTTCTGCCGCGGAAACGCGGCAGTTAGGAGCCTTCGTATGACCCAGCCCCTAATCATCTCGGTTGTACGCGACTTCGCGATGTATGAGCGCTCGTTAGGCTCAAACCCCAATTGCCGCGGTTGCCAGCTTATACCTTTAGATAACCGCGCCAAAAATGAGGGGCTACCCAAACGCTATAACGCGTTTCTCGCCTCGCGTCCGTCTTCAGAAGAGGCGTGGTATATTTTTTGCCATGAGGACTTCGAACCGCGCGAGCCGCTTTTGCCGCGGTTAGCCAACCTTGACCCAAACGCCATTTGGGGCGTAATCGGGGCCGTCACACGCGTTAGATTTGGTCTCTATCATCAATGGCTTCTTCTTGGGCAAATCACCGAATGCAACAAAGATGGCTCAAACGAGCACCCCCTCGGCGAAAAAGTCGCGCTTGGTACACCTGTTGAGACCTTTGATTGCCAATGCCTAATCGTACACTCTTCACTCATTAGGCGACTCAACTTAAGCTTTGACGAGCACCTAACCTTTGACCTTTATGTGGAAGACTTTTGTATGGCTGCTGCCGCGAAAGGGGTTGCCGCGCGTATCTTGCCGCTCGCGTGTCGTCACTGGAGCAATGGTAAGACGCAGCCGCGCTATTATGTCCAAGAAGCGTATCTCGCTAAGAAGTATCCGAATGTGTGTTTTACGGGCATTATATCGTGTATGCTTGGGGGTAAAGTGCTTTGGGGACGCCGCTTAACGATTTTTCTACGGCGTTATGTGCGCGACTCAATCTTGAAGGTCGTCCACGCCTTGTTTAAGTAAATAGGCGAAAGTCGTTTTGCCGTGCAACCCGAAGGGCTTGATGCTTGCCGCGGGGAGCGCGACATACCCCCCCAAATCATCAAACGCGAAATGAAATGCCGCGCTTTCGCTGGGGAAAGTAAACCTGCCCCACGCTTGGGGAACTAGCCTTAAATAGAAGGTGTAGTAGAAGTCTTCGCCACAATCTCGTGCGAGTCGCCGAAGCCCCTTAGCCCACATTTCTGCCGCGAACGCACAAAAACGCCGCGAACGGAGCGAGAAGCCTCCGTTATAAGTGCCTAGCCCAATCGCATAGAAGAACTTGCGCTTAAGTCCGTCACAAATTATGGGCGCACCCCAGAAGTCCGCCTTGCCCAAGAAGTCGCCGAGATTGTCGCTTAGGGGGAATCCGTCATCTTGGATGACTAGGCAATTGGGCGTTGAAAAGCGCGCATGAAGTCGCTGAATGCAATCCGCGCTCATAGAAGGGATGTTGCCCGGCACAAGGCTCGGCTCGACTTGTATTTCAACGAACTTCTCGCCGCTTGCGAAGTCGGTCGCCTCTTTAAAAAGGCGCGGCACAATGAGTACCGTCTTAAGCCCCCCGAGTACATGCCACGATTGGCGAATCGCGAACTCTATCCATTGAAACGATTCCGCCTCGGTGCCTTCCTTAGGGAAAGAATAGATAATTAGCGTGACTTCGTCAAAGTATTTAGAGACGGCGGGCGTTTCGGCACGCAAAGTGGGTAGCCGCTTTAGTTGCCAGTCGCGTAAGAGCTTCGTCGCTTCCTTTATCTCGTCTTGAGTCAACTTCATTTTCTAAGAAAAACCTTGTCTACGAAGTGGGCAACGCCTTGCGCACCAAACACCTTGCGCGAGGTATTCATGATATGCCGTATTAAGCGCATAATAAACGCCATAGCGAAATACCCAAGTTTCGCGAGCGGGAGGGGATATTTACCCGCCGTAATCGAATAGCCCTGCGCTGTTATAGAATAGGAGAGCGCGGTCTCTAGAAGCCCCGCGAGCCCAAAGTCGACATGCGCAATCTTAGGCGTGACTTCTAGAAAGTCGTCCCATGTGAAGCGGGCGACAAACGGCTTAAGAAGTGCCGCGCGAACCATGAAGATTGTGCCCGCGACGGAAACTAGAGCCCGCGGCGTAAGCCCAAGCGACCGCAATAAATTACAGGCTGAAGTTTTACTTTCTAGGCAAAAGTCGCTACTCGCGTAGTTAATAAAGCAGCTGGAAGCGAGGAGCCCAAGTTTGGGGTGGCGCGTAAATGCCGCGAGGGATTCGCGCACTTTCTCGGGTGACGCACAAAACGCGAGGAGCTTTCGCCGCCATTCGTTGCCGTGAACTGGACGGAATCCGATAATGCCGTCCACATCGCGCTTCGTGTGCAACTTGACGATGTAGTCGTAATTCTCAAGAGGGCCTTTGTTCAGAACTTCGCAGACGAACGCGCCGACATCGTATCCGCGATTAGGTGTCTCAATTATCTTGACAGCGGGATAGGGCAACAACTTCGGTAAAAGCGCGGCAAACTCAGGCTTTACGGTAGGATATGTCGCGATAATCGAAACACGCTCCGCGCCGCAAACTTCGATGAAGTTGCGGCAACACTCCGCAATCTCGGGGGCGATTTCCGGATAGAAGAAGTGAGCATGTATAAGTACGCGGCAATCTCTCATTGCGGATATTATACCAAAACTCGCCCCACGATACCATACGCGATTTTATTCGCCACGCTTTGGGCGACGTTAACTTTAACCCCAATGCGAGTTGCCGAGGCTAAAGTAGTGCCCTTACCTAGTGTAGTGCCGTTAGGTTCTGCTGCGTTTGAAGTTGCGACCTTACCCAGTGTCGCACCGTTAGGTTCTGCCGCGGAAACGCGGCAGTTAAGGGCCTGCTTAAGGCGCGTGAGAGTAAGTAGAAGGGGGTGGCGCTCTTACTGGGAGAGGCACCCCCTCTT
The DNA here is from genome assembly GCA_963600185.1 of Azospirillum sp. 51_20. Classification (GTDB taxonomy): domain Bacteria; phylum Verrucomicrobiota; class Kiritimatiellia; order RFP12; family UBA1067; genus UBA1067. Next base: position 28,113 of record CAVCAF010000001.1, read on the forward strand.
GCGTAGGAGGGGGTGGCAGTTCTACTGGGACGGGTACCCGCTCGCGCCGTCTTTCGCGTCATCTTGGGCTACTTTCCAAAACCTTGTCAAGTTTTTTTTAAAACTTTTTTCACCTGTGATGGGTAGAAAATGGCACTTAGCCATCTTCGCGTTTTTCGCACCCAAACTCACTGCGGAATTCGCGTCCAAACCGCGGCACTTACCGCGGCAGATTGGCAAGGGGCGGGGAAGGGTGGCAAAAGTGGGGGTTTTGGGGTGGCTAAAAACCCGATTTTGGGTGTTTTGGGGGTGCGGAGAGGTGTCCGTCGGCGAGATCAAGATTTAAAATGCCATAATCGGTGACTAGGAGGCTCGTATTGCGCTTGGAAGGGTTCGGATGTGGGAGGATACACCCCAAAGCGAGGAGCCCCTAAAATCGAAAATTTTCGGGGTGTCTGGCGATTAGGCATTTTGGACGGATTTCGTCCGCGGCAAAATCGCGGCATTTCCGCGGCGTTTTGGAGGCTAAAAACCGTGCTTTTGGCAGTCAGGTTTCGGGCAAGTAAGCTAATAGCCCCAACTGTCCAACTGTAAAAATAACTAAAAAAATGCTGTGTGCGTGTGTTTTGTGTGGGGCTGTTAGGCTGTTAACTGTTAAAAAACAACAAAAAATGGCTGTGTGTGTTGTTTTTGTGGATGCTTGGGTGTTTGTCGTAGGTGAAAGGAAGGTTAGTTTCTCGTTTTCGTTTTCGCTCGGCTAGGGGGTGAGGGGGGTCACAACAACACACACACAACATAAGTGTCGTTTTGGACAACAACAGTTGGACAAAACACACGCACACAACATTTCTTTCTATTTCTTTTTTATTTTCTTCTTCTTGCTTTCTCTTTAAAGGGGTCTGGGGGAACCTTTCTCTTTCATTCGTCTTCTTTGTTTTTTTCTTTTTCTTTCTTGCCCTCAAAAAGCGTCTTCTCTAGCCCCTCCAGAGTGCTCGCCTCGGGGTCGCTTGGGGTGGCTTTGGGGATTCAGAAGGGTGGCTTAGGGTGCCTTCGGGCGGGCGCGGCGATTTCCGCGGCGAACCTTTTGGGTAGCGTTAAGGGGTGAAAAAGGGTGCTCCAAAAAAAGTTTTAGGGGCTTCAAAAATTGGCGTTTGGAAACTTAAAATGAAAAATGCAGTTGCCGAAAATTAGTTGAAAAATCCTATTGACCCGGCACACCGAAATATGGTATAATATTCGCCAATTAGCAAGGGCTATTAGCTCAGTTGGTTAGAGCGCTTCCTTGACATGGAAGAGGTCAGTAGTTCGAATCTACTATAGCCCACCATTCCCCACCCGAAACTCCAACCCTAACCTTGTTGTTGCCTTAGTGCCATGCTCGTTGTTGCCCTCGTGCCATTGCCTTGTTGTTGCCCTGTCCCAACTATAACCTAGTACAACGCTAAGCGCGGGGGTGGTCACGCGAGGGGAGTGAAAATCTTTGATTTTAGTGAGATTCTTCTCCGAAAGAGGCTCTATTTTTGATATAATATAAGGGATGAAAAGTACGAGAGAGAAAGAAGGATGAAAAAGGCGACAAGATTCCGTGCGGTCGTCCTCGCGGGCGGCAGTGGCGAGCGGTTTTGGCCGCTTTCGACGAAAGAGAAGCCCAAGCAATTTTTGAATGTGTTTGGGGGCGTGAGTCTTTTGCGTCAGAGTGTGACGCGGCTAGAGAAGTTGGCGACGCCTGAGGGACTCTATGTCATCACGGCGAAGGATCTCGTAGGGTTAACGCGCAAGGAGCTCCCCGAAGTGCCACCGCGGCAGATTGTGGGCGAGCCGTTCCGTCGTGATACGGGAGCTGCGATTGCACTGGGGACGGGACTTGCGGGCGCGGCAAATGATGATGTCATCGGCTTTTTCGCGAGCGACCATCTTATCCGTAATGAGCATGCCTTTCTCGCGACAGTCAAAAAGGCGATTCGCCTCGCCGCGGCAAAAGAGAAGATTGTCGTTATTGGGATACCCCCAACATGGGGATCGCCTGCGTTTGGGTATGTGGACCCAAAGACGGGTGCATTCGTTGAGAAGCCCGACGCGAAGAAGGCGAAGCAATATTTAAAGAAGGGCTACTTGTGGAATGCGGGGCTTTTCATTGCGCGTGCAAGCGTCTTTCGTGCCGCGATCGCGGCGTATGCGCCCGCGTTGAAGCCTTTAACGGAAAGTGCCGCGTTTTCTGCTGCACGCCTCGCGCGACTGTATGAGCCGTTGCCGCGGATTTCGTTTGATTATGCGGTGATGGAGAAGTCCGTTAATGTCGCGGTTATTCGTGGGGACTTCGGCTGGGACGATGTGGGCGGCTTTCAGGCGTTCGATCGCTACTTCCCGCACGACAAGAAGGGCAACGTGCGCGAGGGGCCTTGCCGCGTCGTTTCCTCGGCGGGGAATATTTGCGTCGTGAGAGGGGCGCCCATTTCGCTTTTGGGAGTCTCCAATCTCGTCGTCATAACAACGCCCCAAGGCGTGCTCGTCGCGAATAAGCGTCACCTCTCGGATATGAAGAAACTCTTTCAGACGACCTCGTAAGATAAGAAGAAACAGTGAAGCGCAAGTATAAAGTCCGTATAGCCTATGATGGCACAGCCTACGCGGGGTGGCAGGCGCAGGAGAACGCGCTCGGCATCCAGCAGGTCGTGGAGGAGGCGCTCGCCTATTTGGAGGGGAGTCCCGTGCGTCTTTATGGGAGTTCGCGTACGGATGCAGGCGTTCACGCCAAGGGCTTCGTTGCCCACTTCTATCTCACGAAGCCGATTCCGCCCACGAATCTCGTGCGGGCACTCAATGCACGCCTCCCAGAAGCGATTCGCATTCTTCGCGCGGCATATGCGAAAGAGTCCTTCGACGCACGGCTCTCGGCGAAAGGTAAGGAATATCGCTATCAACTTTATCAAGGCGAGATTGAGCCGCCTGACCTCGTGCCGTATTGGACATACTGTCATCGGGTGCTTGATTTGGAAGCAATGCGCCGCGCCGCCAGTTATTTCGTGGGGGCGCACGACTTCGTTTCGTTCGCCGCCAATCCCGACCGCGTCCTAGAGACGACGGTACGGACGATATTCTCGTTTGACATCAAGAAGGTGGGCCCGCGCTACACCTTCATTGTAAGAGGCGACGGCTTCCTTTATAAGCAGGTGCGTTCCATGGTCGGCTTCTTGTTGAGTGTCGGACGCGGGAAAGAGAAGCCCGAGGCTGTGAAGGAACTTCTCGCAGCACATGCGCCGCGGACGGCGCGTGTTGAGACGGCTCCCGCGCGGGGGTTGTTTCTTTGGAAAGTATTTTATAAGAAAGTAATTTAAGATTATGCTCTATCATCTCTCATTCTACCTACAACAATTTTGGGGACCCTTTCGGCTTCTCCAATCCCACGCACTTTTGCTCGTCGGGGGTGCTTTTTGTGCCGCGCTCCTCGTCGTCTTTCTTTTGCCGCGGCTCTGGGATCTACTGCCGCGCGATAGGGGCAAGGTCATCCTGTGCGACATGGGCGGCATGACTTCGAAAGGTAAGCCGACAGGCGCGGGGATTATCGTCACCTTGCTCGCAATGCCCATAATCATACTCTTTGTTCCGCTTGATTGGTGGGACGCGCTCACGGTCGTTTTCATCTATATCGCCATGCTTTTCGGCTACCTCGACGATCGTGCCGCGGTGCCGTGGGGAGAACTTAAGAAGGGACTTTTGGATGGTGTCGTCTCGCTCGGCATCGCCTACTGTATCGCGAAGGGACACTCCACGCTCGTGTGGCTACCGTTCGTGAAAGGCATGTGGACGATCCCGATGGCGGTTTATGTGCCCTGCGCGGCGTTTATGCTCTGGTTTACGATGAACGCCACGAACTGTTCGGACGGCGTAGATGGGCTCGCGGGGTCGCTGACGGTTATTGCGCTCGTCATGCTCGCGGTCATGCTTTATGTGGTCATCGGCTACAAACCAATCGCGCACTACTTCCTTTTACCGTGCAACCCCGATGCCGCGCGGTGGGCAATTCTCGTCATGATAATTGCGGGCGCGTTCGGGGGCTACTTATGGTATAACGCTGAGCCTTCCAAAATCCTCATGGGCGACGGGGGAAGTCGCTTCTTAGGTATCCTCGTGGGCGCGGCAGTTCTCGTCACAGGCAATCCCTTTCTCGTACTCGTCTTCTCGCCTATCGTCCTCGTAAATGGCGGGGGGGGGCTCGCGAAGCTTGTCCTTTTAAGAGTCGCGCGTAAAATGGGACGCGAGTTTGACGAGAACTCGCCCATTCGGCGCTTGCGCTTCCCCTTGCATGACCACTGCAAGAAGAACCTTAAATGGTCCAATGCTCAAGTTCTCATGCGGTTCATACTCCTGCAACTTATCGTTATGCCGCTCCTCTTTATCCTGCTCGTGAAGATTCGCTAAATGTTCGTTGCCGCGCTTATATTCGCCGCGACCTTGACGCGTGCAGAAATTATTGAGCGAATGCGGGCACCTGTGCTCACGAAGGTGCAGGGGCTTGTGCAGGTCATTGCCGAGTGCCCGAGCGATATGCGCCGCGAATATCAAGCGTCCGTAGCGGGTTTCGCCGCGACGATTTGCAATGAACTTTATCGCGGCTACCGTGAGCAACCGCGGCGCTTTACGGCAAGCCCCCTCACGATTGTAATCGGCGAGGAGCGCACAAATAATGCCGCGGTCGTGACGCACATCGAGAAAGTGAAAGATGAAGTGCCGCGCACGCGCCTTTATTTGCCCGCGCCTGGCTTTACGAACCTTGAGAAGCTCCAAGCCGAAGTCATCAAGGCGTTTATGCGATCCGTTAAAGGTAAGGAGCTAACGGACGCGGAAGCGGTGGAGTTTTATACGAACCTCGACCCGGCGCGGCGTGCGGCGAATGAGGAGAGGGAACTTGAGAAGTGGAAGCGCGGCGAAAAGACAAGCCTTAGTGACGAGGAGGCACTGACCCTTATGCGCAAGGTGCTTTTACCAGGCATGGCGAGCGTGAATGATGTGCTTACTTTCGCAAGCCGCCTTAGGCTCTATGCCCTAACCTTTGATACGCCGTACTTAGGTAAATACGCCTACGTCACTTACGCGGAAGCAATAGACATCGCCGACATTGACCCCCGCGTACGCTTCGCCGCGTTTAATCGTGCCCCTTTGCTCGTCGCCTATTCGGGTGGACGCAGTGAGGAGCTCGCCGCCGCAGGGAAGGCATATAGCGACTTTCTCTTCGCGCTTGCACGCTTTACGGACACCAAAGAAGCGCTCCATAAACAACTCGAAGAAGCCGATTTAAAACTCAATATAGCACTTGAAAAAGCGCGTAAAGCGCAGAAAGGTAATGAGCCATGAATCCACATGCCATACGGACAACGAAGAAAACGATAACGGATAACACAATCGACCCCGACATCCTCGCTTATACGGTTGGGGACGATCCGCAACTCGACTTGCGCCTCGCGGTTTGGGACTGCATGGGGACGGCGGCGCATGTGACGATGCTCTCTGAAATGCCGCTCCAAAAGCCCATTATTACGCGGCTAGAAGCGACAAAAATCCGTCGGGAACTCGGGCGTATCGCGGAGTCTGCTGAGAAGGGCGAGTTTGAGATAAAAGTCGAAGACCAAGATGTCCATATGGCGGTTGAGCGCATTTTAACGGAGCGGCTCGGGGACTTAGGCAAGAAAGTCCATACGGGGCGCTCGCGTAATGACCAAGTCGCGGTTGATGTACGGCTTCACATGCGTAGCGAGCTTCTCGAAATTATGGATTCTACGCGCGAACTTGGTTCCGCACTCGATAATCTCGGTAGGAAGTATTGCCTTGGGCGCGTCAATAAAGCCGTGCCTCTCGTGGGGCGCACCCACATGCAACCCGCCATGCCCTCGAGCGTGGAAGTTTGGGCGACGGGGCATGAAGAGATGATTCTCGACCAAAATGAAAACTTAGAGGCGGCATTTCGCCTCATTAACCGCAATCCGCTCGGGAGCGCGGCGGGGTATGGGGTGCCGCTACCGCTCAACCGTAAACGGACGACGGAGCTCCTCGGGTTCGAGTCCACGATTCACAATGTCTTTGGGGCATCTATGGCACGCGGCGAATGTGAGGCGGCACTTCTTTCGGCATTGGCGCAACTTATGACGGTTCTCTCACGCCTTGCCCAAGACATGATCCTCTTTTCCATGCCTGAGTTTGGCTACTTTAAACTGCCGCGGGAGTTCTGCACAGGCTCCTCGATTATGCCCCAGAAGTTTAATCCCGATGTTCTGGAGCTCGTCCGTTCTAAGACGGCGCAGGTACTCGGACTCCAAACCGCGTCACTTTCGCTCCTCCACGCTATGCCAGGCGGATATAATCGCGATTTGCAAGATTGCAAGGGGCTTTACATGAAGGGACTCGATATTACCAAATCCACCCTTCGTATTCTGACGCGGGTCGTTGAGGGACTCGAGATTGACGAGAAGAGTTGCCGCGCGGCATTTACGCCAGGCGTTTTCGCGACGGATGCCGCGCTCAGGTTAGTGGCTAAGGGCAAGCCGTGGCGCGACGCCTACCATGAAGTGCGTGACCACCTCGAGCGGCTTGTGGATGAAGATCCAGATGAGGCAATTAAGGCGAAGACCCATGAAGGTGCTACGGCAGGTATTGACCATGTCTACTATAGTAAGCGCCTCGCGAAGATGTTCTCCGCCCATATGGATCGCTTTAATATCGTTAGAAAGTGCCAAAGGGCTCTCTTTAGATGAGTTTAGCGCTGCTAGAAGCGAATAATTTACGCGTCAGCTACGGTAAGTTCGAAGCCGTGAAGGGGGTATCGTTTACTCTCAAGCGCGGCGAAATTGTGGGGATTGTCGGCGAATCGGGTTCGGGTAAGTCGACAATCGCCCGCGCAATTATGGGGCTGAATCCGCCCTCGGGTGGGGAACTTATTAATCGCGCGGCGGGTGTGCAGATGGTTTTTCAGGACGCGGTAGGCTCGCTTAACCCCCGCATGACAACGCGGCAAACGCTAAGGGAAATCCTAAAAGTAAAGCGCAATCCCGCCTCTCCCGAGGGACTTTTAAGCCGCGTCGGGCTTTCCACCGCCGTACTGGAGCAGTATCCGCGCGAAATGTCGGGGGGACAGTGCCAGCGCGTTTCTATTGCCCGCGCCTTGGCGTGCCGTCCAGAGGTGCTTGTCGCCGATGAACCCGTTTCCGCCTTGGATGTCTCGGTTCAGGCACGGGTACTGAATCTCCTAAGAGACTTACGCAATGAATCGGGGCTCGCGATTCTACTTATTGCCCACGACTTAGCCGTCGTAAAGAATGTCTGCGACACGATTTATGTTATGCATAAGGGGGTGTTCGTGGACTCTGGCGCGGCAGAAGAAGTCTTCGCCCACCCTAAAAGCGACTATACGCGGCACTTATTAGAAGTTGTCCCTGATGTTGAACGCGCCCTCGCCGAACGCGAAAAAGGCTTATCGTGAACCGCATACTCTTTGAGAAGGACGAAATTAAGGGCGGCGTTGCCACTATTGGCGGCGTGCGGGCGGAGCATATCCTAAATGTCCTTCATGGCGAGGTCGGGCAGATTCTCAAGACAGGTGAAGTGGACGGCTTTCTTGGAACGGGAGAGATAACGGCAATTGCCGCGGGGGAAGTGACGGTAAAGTTGACCCACACGACCCCAAGCCCCCAACCGTGGATAGATCTTATACTCGCCCCACCGCGTCCGCGTGCCCTAAAGCGGCTTTTGCCCCAACTCGCGTCCCTTGGGGTTGGGCGCATTGTCCTCGTGGGGGCAAAAAAAGTAGAGAAGGACTTCTGGGGCGCGACCTTATTAAAGGAAGAGAATTACCGTCCGTTATTTGTGGAAGGGCTGATGCAGGCGGGGACGACGATTTTGCCGCGGCTGGAGGTTAGGCGCAATTACCGTAAGTTCCTAAAAGAGGAACTAAACGCGGCGTTTCCGTCCAGTTTAAGGATTGTGGCGCATCCGGGTGCGGCGGAGGGCGATAGACTTTGTCCCTTGCCCAAGGATAAGCGACCTCTTTTGGCAGTGGGTCCCGAGGGCGGGTGGACGGATAGCGAAGTCGCGGAACTTGAGGTGGCAGGGTTCGCACGCTATTCGCTTGGGACGCGCATTTTGCGCACGGATACAGCCCTCATCGCGCTTTTGGCGCAATTACAGCTTTTAACTGGGAATCTTTGATTATGACCGACTTTTCTAAACTCTTAAATCCAGAACAATTCGCCGCGGCGACGGCGGGGGATGGTCCCTTATTGGTACTTGCCGCGGCGGGGACGGGCAAAACCCGCACCCTCGTCCATCGCGTCGCCTATCTCGTTGAGCAGGGTGTGCCCGCGGATCGCATTCTTCTCTTGACCTTCACGAACCGTGCCGCGCGGGAAATGCTCGATCGGGCAATGAAAGTCGTTGGGGATGAGGCGGGGGCAATCTGGAGCGGCACTTTCCACTCGATTTGCGCACGCTTTTTGCGCCGTTATTGTACATTTCTTGGCTACCAGCCGCAATTTACCATTATAGATGAGGAAGACCAGAAGAAACTCCTCAATGAAATCATTAAAAAGACAGTGAAAGACCCGAAGTCGTTCGTGAAGAAGGAGATTGTCGCGAAGATGATATCCGAAGCCGCGAATGAATCGAAGGATCTTGCGCTCATTGCCCAGCGTTGGCAATCAAAGGAAGCGGGGATTGATGTTGAGGATATCCTTAAGGTCGCCGCGACTTATGAAACGCGCAAAAAAGAGCTGAATGCGATGGATTTTGACGATTTACTCGTCAACGGACTTAAGCTCCTTAAGACCCAAGACCGGGTGCGGGAGATGTTCCAAGAGCACTTCCTCTATATTCTCGTCGATGAATACCAAGATACGAACGGACTCCAAGCGGAGTTCACGGATATCCTCGCGGCAAAGCACCGCAACATAATGGCGGTCGGGGACGATTTTCAGTGCATTTATACTTGGCGCGGCGCACAAATTGAGAACATCCTTAACTTCCCCGAGCGCTGGGAAGGGTGCAAAATCGTGAAGTTGGAGCGCAATTATAGATCCGTCCCCAGTATCCTCAAGGTGGCAAATTGCGTGATGAAGGATGCCGCGGAAAGCTTCGAAAAGCAACTTAAGCCGATCCGTGAGGAGTTTGGGATGCGCCCCGCCCTCTACACCGTCTTTGATGGACGTACCCAAGCGGCGGAAATCCTCAAGCGCGTCCAAATTATGCGAGAGAACGGCTACCGCTATTCGGATATGGCGATACTATACCGCAGCCATTACCAGTCCATTGAGCTCCAGATGACCCTGACACGCCAAGGTGTACCTTTTCGGATAACTTCGGGGGTGGGAGTCTTCGAGCAGGTGCATATTAAAGATGTGCTCGCCTATTTACGGCTCTTACTTTCGGCGACGGATGAGCTCTCATTTATGCGCTTTATCTCGCTTTTGCCGAGCGTCGGGGAGAAAACTGCCGTGGGCATTTGGCAGAAAATGGGGCGGCGGTTTGATTGCCATAGTCCCGAGGACTTGGAGAAACTGGGCGGCTTCTTGGGTGCACGCTCGAAACCCGTTTGGCCTGCGCTCGCCCACTGCTTCATGAAGTCCGCGGCGAACTTGAAACATAACGAAATTGGACGCCTTCTTGGCGATTTCCTCGACTTTTTCTATTCGGACTACCTTAAGAAGAACTTTGACGAGGCGAATGCCAATGACCGTGAGCAAGATGTGAGGGAACTTGCGAACCAAATTGCCGCGGCGGAAGGGGGGCTCGGGGGGTTCCTCGCGGATGTCGCGCTTTACACCAATCTTGATGCCCGAAAGAACAATCTTCATACCGATAGCCTCACGCTTTCCACCGTCCACCAAGCGAAGGGCATGGAGTGGCCCGTCGTCTACATACCCTGGTGCACCGAGGGGAAGTTCCCTTCGTCTATGGCACGCAAGGAAGGGCGGATGTCTGAGGAGCGTCGCCTCTTTTATGTGGCAGTCACGCGGGCGAAGGATAACCTCTTTCTTTACGCACCCGAGACGCAGATGTCGTCCGAGGGGAATGTTATGCCCGCGGAGCGTTCCATCTTTATAAAGGAGATACCGAGGGAACTTATGGAAGAGCGCCGCTCGTCGGTGTATGTTCCGTTCCTGCAACGGATAGGGAATCCTTTCCGTAGCCAACGCCCGACGCGGCAACAACCCACCTTTAAAACGTACTGGAGGCGGTAAAAGGTGACTATTTGGATAGAGAATCCGTTTGATAATCTGCCGCGGGAAGGTGCGCGGGCGATGCGTTATTGGCTCATGGCTAGGGCATTTGCCGCGGCGGGGCATCGGGTTCTTTATTTGACGAGTTCCTTTAGCCACACGGGTAAAGTGCCGCGGTCTTTGCCCGAAATCTTTACCGAGGAGGGTATAGAAGTTAGGCTTATCCCGACCGTGCCCTATAAGAAGAATATAAGTCTTGGGCGAATCCTTAGCCACCGCGCTTATGCGAAAAAGTGGCAAGAGCTGGCACTGGGGGCAAAAGTGCCGCGTCCGGACGCAATTATTGTCTCGACTCCGCCCCTCGCGACAGGCAAAGTCGCGCGGCACTTAGCGCGGCACTTCGGTGCGAAACTCGTCGTGGATATCCAAGACGCCTGGCCCGAGACTTTCTATCGCCTTTTACATCCTATTATAAGAGGAGTGGCGCCACTCCTTTTTGCGCCGATGTTAAGGGAAGTTAAACGGCTTTTGGGCGCGGCAGATTTGGTGACGGGGGTCTCGGCACGGTACATTGAGCGGGCGCGGAACTTTGGCATTTCGGGAGGCAGGTTATTTTACCATGGTATTACCCTCGCGAATTGGGGTACTAGGTCAATTCCAGCCCCCGAAAACGCCCCCCTACTCGTTTATATTGGGGGACTAGGCGAAAGTTATGACCTAGGCACTGTTTTACGGGCAGTTAAGGACTTACCGCGCGTGAAACTCGCCCTCGCGGGGGCGGGAAAGGGTGAGGCGGCACTAAAAGCCTATGTGAAGGCGCACAATTTAGAAGAAAGGGTATCCTTCCGCGGCTATTTGGGTGCGGATGAACTCAGTAGACTCCTCGAAAGTGCCGCGGTCGGGATTATCCCTCTCGCGGAAAGTAGTTGGGTGGGAGTCCCCTATAAGCTCGCGGACTATGCCGCGGCAGGTCTCGCCGTGTTAAGTTCACTAAAAGGCGAAACGTACGCACTTTTGGCGAAATATGCCGCGGGCGAGACTTATGAAGTCGGGTCAGCGGAGTCCTTCACCGCGGCACTTAAGCGCCTTTTGCCGCACTTAGAAGCCGCACAAAAGGGTGCGCGGCACTTGGCGGAAGCCGAGTTCGATGCCGCACTGATATACCCGCGGTATGTCGCGGCAGTTGAGGAGGTTGTAAAATGAGCCTTGAGGAGTTCGACGAATACTTTATGGCCATGGCGCTCAGGGAAGCAGAAAAGGCGGCGACGGACGGCGAGGTGCCGACGGGGTGCGTCATCGTGGAGCTACCCGAGGGGGCAATAGACCCGACAGGAAAGAAGCCGTTTGATTTGATGTGTGCCGAGGCGCGTATCTTGGGGCGTGCCCATAACCAAACTGAGCAACTCAATGACGCGACAGCCCACGCGGAAATGCTCGCCCTAAGCGCGGCATTTCAGGCGAAAGGCAACTGGCGACTCACCAATACGCGGCTTTATGTGACGAAAGAGCCCTGTCCAATGTGCGCGGGGGCAATAGTGCTCGCACGCGTTTCGGCAGTCATCTGGGGCGTGTCGGACCCTAAGCGGGGAGGGGGGACGGTCTTTAAAATCTTTGACCATCCCGGCATCAATCATCATCCGCAAATCAAGACGGGGGTACTTGAGGAACCCTCGCGGCAAATACTCCAAACCTTCTTCAAGTCCCGCCGCTAGTCTCTCGGGGTAGCTGAGACACTGTCTCGGGGTGATGTTTCTACTGTCTCGGGGTGGCGCTCGCAGTGTCTCGGGGTGCCCCTCCCAGTGTCTCGTCCTAGGTGAGATACTGCGCGGAGGCTAAGAGACCGCGGTCTCAGCACCTTGAGACCGCGGTCACTCGACCCTGAGACCGCGGTCTCTTGCCCGATAGACCGCGGTCTCTCACCCTTGAGACCGCGGTCTCTGAGCCTATAGACCGCGGTCTCTTAAAGGGCTACTAAGGAGACCCCCCACAATCTTCCAAGTAGATGTAGGTTTCTCTTGTACTTGGACGCAAAATATGGTATCATATAGGGGTATTCTACAAGGAGCTTGAAAGAAATGTCCGACTTACTAGATGATATAGCGTCCGTTGGCGTTAACGACACGGGAATCACCCTCTTCGAGGGGCAATTTGCCGTCTCGAAAGGGATGTCCTATAACTCCTATATAATAAAGGACGAGAAGATTACGGTAATGGATACCGTGGACGCGCACTTTGGTGAGGCGTGGCTGGGGAACATCCGCCGCGAAATCGGTGCGCAGGAAGTCGCCTACCTCGTCGTCCAGCATATGGAACCCGACCACTCGGCGAACATTGCCGCGTTCGCGGCGGCGTATCCGTCGGCGACGATTGTCGCTTCCGCCGCGGCATTCGTGATGATGAAGAACTACTTTGGCACAGACTTCGCCGATCGTCGCCTTATAATAAAGGAGGGGGACACCCTCAACACGGGGCACCACCTCCTCAAGTTCGTCGCCGCGCCCATGGTGCATTGGCCCGAGGTCATGGTCACTTTTGATGAGGCGACAGGCGTTCTCTTTTCCGCGGACGCTTTCGGCAAGTTCGGTGCGACAAATATTCCTGATGATGAGGGTTGGGATTGCGAAGCGCGGCGTTACTACTTCGGTATTGTCGGCAAGTTCGGGGTGCAGGTGCAAGCGCTCCTCGCAAAAGCCGCGAAGTTGCCCATTTCGCGCATCTATCCCCTGCATGGACCTATCTTCACGACGGCGGAGGAGATTCAGCACGCCCTTGAGCTTTACACGACTTGGTCGCGGTATGAGGTGGAGACTAAAGGGGTGTTCATCGCCTATACCTCCGTTTATGGCCATACCCAGCGCGTCGCCGAAGAGCTTGCGTCCCTTTTAACGGCGAAGGGCATTAAGGTCGCGAAGGCGGATCTCACGCGGGAGGATATGCACGAGGCGATTGAGGACGCGTTTCGGTATGGCACGCTTATTTTGGCGACGACCTCCTATAATAATGGGGTGTTCCCGAAAATGCGTGAGTTTATAGAGCACCTCTTGGAGCGCAACTACCAAAAGCGGTGCGTTGGGTTTATTGAGAATGGTTCGTGGGCACCCTGCGCGGCGAAGAAGATGCAGGAGATGTTTGCCGCGGCGAAAGAAATCACGCTTTTACCAACCACCGTCACGGTAAAAGGTGCCGCGTATAACCAAGCCGACCTCGAAAAGCTCGCGGAGGAGATCTCGGCGTGAAGTTCGCGATTCATACTTACGGTTGCCAAATGAATGTGCGCGAGTCGGAAGCCGTCGAGGCTCTCCTCATCGCCGCGGGGCACACCAAAGCCGCGTCCGAAGAAGAAGCTGAACTTGTCATCGTCAATAGTTGCACCGTCCGTCAGAAGGCGGAAGAAAAAGCGATTGGCAAAGCGGGCAACCTCATTGCCGCGAAGAAAATCACGGGGCTTATGGGGTGTGCGGTGAAGCGACTCGATAAGGAACTCTTTAAGAAACTCCCTAAACTAGACTTCGCCGTGGGGCCGCGTGCCTTTGGTCTCATCCCGAAGATTGTTGCCGAGGGCAAGTTCCCTGTGCTAGAACTAGGCGATGACCTTATCCCTGGGGGGCTCGATGCGCATACTGAGGCGAACGGATTTCAGGCGTTCGTCACGATTCTCGTTGGATGCGACAACCGCTGTAGTTATTGTATTGTCCCTGATGTGAGGGGACACGAATATTCGCGTCCCGCCCGCGAAGTCGTCGCCGAAATAAAGGCACTTGCCGCGCGCGGCATAAAAGAAGTGTGCCTCCTTGGGCAAAGCGTCCTGCGGTATGGGGTGCGCAATCCCGCGTGGGACGCGAGTGACGCACCAAGTCTGGGCGGCTATACGGAGGCGTTTCCGCGGCTTTTGGAAGCGGTCGCGTCCATTCCCGGTATTGAGCGCGTCAGGTTCACTTCGGCACATCCCAAAGGGTGCACCGATGAACTCGTGAGGGTCTATAAGGAGTTTCCCCAAGTCTGCCGCCACTTGCATTTACCCGTGCAGTCGGGGTCCGACCGCGTCCTCACCGAAATGGGGCGGCACTATACACGCGCAGAGTATCTCGCCGCCGTAAAGAAGTTAAGGGACTTCGACCCCGAGTTCGCCGTGACGACGGATGTTATTGTGGGGTATCCGGGCGAAACCGCGGCAGATTTCGAGGCGACGCGTACGCTCATGGATGAGGCGGGATTCGATAATTCGTTCATCTTTAAGTATTCGCCGCGCCCAGGGACGCGCTCCGCTAACCTCCCCGATGATGTCCCAACGGAGGAAAAAGAGCGCCGCGATCAGGTGCTTCTCGCTGACCAAGAACGCCGCGGACAAGCCCGCAACGAGGTCCTCGTAGGCTCGGTAAGGGAAGTTCTCGCCGAGGGACCCTCCAAAAGAAATGCCGCGCGCTGGAGTGGACGCGATAGTGGCAACCGCATTGTCGTCTGGGATATCACCCCCGAAAGGGCAGTCCCTAAGGCGGGTGAGAAGGTAAAAATACGCATAACTGCCGCGCACCCCCAAACCTTAATCGGTGAGGTTTCTGATAAAAGTTAACTTTTTGGAGTGCGTATTCGGCTAAAATATGATATACTAGAGCAAATGACGGTATTCTGGGGCTTTGTTTTAGGACTGCCACTACTGGTGTTTGGGGCAGTCGCGAGCTTGAAACCTGATTTCGCGAAACGCGAAGTCGGGCGCTTCTTTGTGTCGCGTCCCGCCGCAATTGCCCTCACAATATTCGCGAGTTTCTGGACGGGGTATGAGTGCGACACCATGGGAATAGATGTCTTTGACGCGATCTTAAAGCGCTTCCCGGGTGAGGTTTGGCTTCTCGCGGCGGTTCTCGCGTGGCTCGTTATAATATGGATGCCGAAGAACTTGCCCATGCGCGCCTTAACGGGTATCCTTATGCTGATTCCCGCCGAACTTTTCAAAGTGATGCGGTTTTATTTGCCTGCGGGGGGCATCGCCCTCGTCCATGTCTTTATCGTCACCGCTTATCTGGGCGCTATTATTGGTATGTACGGCATGTTCTACCCGTGGCGCCTCGAAAAGGGACTTATGATTTTACTAAAAACCACGCGTCGCGCACGCCTCGTCGGGGGGGTATTTGCCCTCTGGGGGGCGGCACTTTGTGTGGTTGGGTGCGTACTTTAAAGGAAAGTTGATTATCCCCAAATGAAAGATGTCCTATTGATTCTACTAACAGTTGGCGGAGGGCTAGGTATCTTTCTCCTCGGGATGAAGCACCTCTCCGAGGGACTGCAAGCGACGGCGGGCGGGGGACTGCGTAAGTTTATGTCCCACGCCACCAGCCACCGCCTCGTGGGTGTCGGTACGGGCATTATCTCAACCATAATCGTTCAGTCCTCCTCTATTATTACGGTTATGCTCGTTGGGTTCGTCTCCACGGCGCTCCTAACCTTGCCGCAGGCGATAAATGTCATAATTGGCGCGAATATTGGTACTACGGCGACAGTATGGATTATTGCCTACGCGCCCGATCCGCAATTACTAGGCTTCGTTGGACTCGCCCTCGGGGGTATCCTTTACTTCTTCTTTCATGGCGAGAAGGTTCATAATATTGGGCTTACGATTATTGGGCTTGGGCTCGTCTTTCTCGGACTTTACTTTATGTCCAAGGGCGTCGCCCCCATTCGTGAGAACCCCGATATTAGCGCGGTCTTCGCGAAGATGGACGCTTCCAACCTCCTCGGCGCGGCATTTGTTGCCCTCGTCGCCTTGCTCCTAACGGCGGTTATCCAATCTTCCGCCGCGACAATTATGATCGCGATGGCGCTCGCCCAGCAACAACTCATTACTTATGAAGTCGCGATCGCCGTCCTTTTTGGTGCGAATATCGGCACAACCGCCACAGCCTGGATTGCCGCGATTGGGGGTACGGCGGACGGCAAACGGACGGCTCTTGCGCATACCCTCTCAAATGTCATCGGGTCAATTGTGTTTTTGCCGCTTTTCCCATTCTTCGTTAAGGCGGGGCAGGCGCTCTTCCCGAATTGGAATGAGGTCGGGACGATGGTTGTCTCGGGACATGAGGCGACAGTCCTCCCCCACATTATGGCACCTATCGCCGTAACGGACACCATTTTCGCTGTTTGCCGCGGTGTCTTACTCTTCCCCTTTGTAAAGCCTTTTGCGCGACTCGTGGAGCGCTTCATCCGCCAACCCGAGAACGAAAAACCGCACCTCTCGGTTTTGAAGGTCGGGGCAAAGTTGTCGCCCGTTATCGCCTGCGACCAAGCTTTGCAAGAAGTGCAATTTATGCGCGATAGCAATTTGAGCCTACTTGATTGTGCGCGTAAGGTTATCGCGGGGGAATCTGATGAGGATGAAGAAAACCACATTCTCCACCGCGAAAGTATCCTCGATAATGTCCAGAGGGAAGTGACGGAGTTTCTCGGCAGCATTATGACTAAACGTCTCGCGGCGGATGTCGCCGAAAGGGCGCGGCGACTTTTGCGCCTTACGGATGAACTTGAGAGCGTCTCGGATGAGACCGCCGTTATTTTACGGGTCGTTAAGCGCCTTCGTAAGAATAAGCAGGTAATTTCCCCTGTCTCCCGCGGCGTTTTACTCGAAGTTGCCCAAAAAGTGGAAGCTTTTGCGCAAGAAGTGACGCCCTGGATTCGCTCGCCGCGTCCCACAATTGATATTGAGGCGACCCAGCAGCGTTCCCGCGAGATTCATGAGTTTCTGAGAGATTGCCGCCGCTCCCAACTTGGGCGCGTTGGTCCCGATGACCCCGCTTCGCCACTTAGGGTCTTGGGTGAACTCGATATTATTAATGCCTATGAGCGGGTGAGGTCCTACTACCTCAATATTGCTGAAACACTCGCGGGCGGTAAACGATAAGATTCTAATTCAATGGAAAGGTAACAAAAGTAATGGCACATAACGGACATCATTTCCCTCGGGCGCGCTGGTCAGGGCAGCTCGCTTTCGTTCTCGCGGCAGCCGCCTCGGCAATTGGGCTCGGTAACCTCTGGCGTTTCCCCTATCTCGCGGCACAATATGGCGGCGGCACCTTCATCGTTATTTACCTTATCCTTACGATGACCCTCGGCTTTACCCTCATGGTAACCGAAATCTCGATTGGACGCATGACCGCCCAAAGTCCCTTAACCGCCTATGGGCGCATTCATCATCGCTGGGGCTTCCTCGGGTATTTAGCTGTCATTATCCCCGCTTTGATTTGTCCGTATTACTGCGTTATTACGGGGTGGGTCGTTAAATACTTCATTACCTATGTCAAAATGGCGATTACGGGCGTTAATGTCATGGGTGAGCAGGCGATTAACTCAGGGACATTCTTTACCACCTTCATTAGCTCTACGGATCCTCTTTGGTATGGCGCTTTCGTGATTATTGCTTGCTCGGGGGTCATCCTCCTCGGCGTTAAGAACGGAATCGAGAAGTCCAACCTCGTTATGATGCCGCTCCTCTTTATTTCGGCTATCGCGATTTGCATTTATGTCGCGTGCTTGCCGGGTTCGGGCGCGGGTCTCGCCTACTATTTCGTCCCGAATATGGACTGCCTTACGGACTCCGCGGGCAACTTCTCCTTCGCGCTTCTCGGCAAAACTATTCTTGGTGCGATGGGGCAGATGTTTTATTCGTTGTCGCTCGCCATGGGCATTATGATTACCTACGGCTCTTACATGAAGAAGCAGGATAATATCGAGCGCTCGGTTCGCAACATTGAAGTCGCGGATACCTTCGTCGCCATTATCGCGGGCTTCATGATTATTCCTGTCGTTTATATGTTCGCGGTAAAAACGGGTGTCACGCCAGAACTCGTTGCCCAGCATGGGGGCAATGTAGAACTCGCGACAAAAGCCGCGGTTAAGTCGGCTATGAATCAGGGTCCTGGTCTTATGTTCGTCACCCTCCCGAAGGTTTTCGCCTCAATTGGTGCGAGTGGGGCATGGCTCGGCGCGACATTCTTCCTCCTCGTGATTTTTGCCGCGGCGACTTCCGCCATTTCGCTCTTGGAAGCGTGCACCTCCTCTTTCTGCGACCTCTTCCACTTGCACCGCACCCAATCGGGGTTGCTCGTTATGGTGGGGACGCTCGTTTTGAGTGTGTTTTCCGCGCTAAGCTACGGAGTCTTCGAGAATGTGAAGATTATGGACTATCCCTTCCTCGACTTCTTTGACTTTATTACGAACTCCGTCCTTATGCCGATTGTCGCGGTTTTGACCTGCCTCTTCATTGGCTGGGCTATGTCGCCGCGTCTCGTTATTGACCAATGTGAACGCACGGGACATGCCTTCGGGGCTAAGAAGTTTTATGCGCTTATGGTGCGCTACTTCGCGCCACTTTTGCTTATCGCGATCCTTATTTCTGAGGTTTGCCGCGCCCTCCACTTGAAGGGCTGGACCATTTAATATTCAATGATTTACTTCCTTATTAAAGTAGAAAGGTAGAAAAATGAAACAAATTGGAGTTGGTATTCTCGGTTTCGGTACGGTTGGTGCCGGCGTTGCCGATGGACTTCTCAAGCACCGCGCCGTTATGGCTGAGCGGCTCGATGTGGATATCGTCCTTAAGAAAATTGCCGACCTCGATATTACAACCGACCGCGGCATTTCCGTCCCGAAGGAAGTCCTAACGACGGACGCTTTCGCGGTGACCGCCGATCCCGAGGTGCAAATCGTTGTCGAGACGATTGGCGGTACGGGGATTGCTAAGACCCTCGTCCTAAAGGCACTCGAGAATAAGAAGTGCGTCGTAACGGCGAACAAGAAACTCCTCGCGGAATACGGACGCGAAATCTTCGATACAGCCGCCGCGAATGGGGTGGATATCTACTTTGGTGCCTCGGTTGGTGGCGGTATTCCCATTATCCGCGTCCTTCGTGAGGGTCTCGCGGGCAACGACATTGAGTCCATTGATGGTATCTTGAATGGAACTTGCAACTACATTCTTACACGGATGGAAAACGAGGGCTTGCCATTTGATGTCGTCCTTAAAGACGCGCAAAAGCTTGGCTATGCCGAGGCGAATCCATCCCTTGATATTGACGGATTTGATACGGCACATAAAGCCTGCATTCTCGCGGCACTCGCGTATGGCTTCCAACCCCGCCTTGACGAGGTTTCGGTTGAGGGCATCCGTACTCTCCAAGGTGAGGATGTTGCGTATGCCGCGGCGTTTGGCTATCGCATTAAGCTTTTGGCGCGTGTGGCGAAGTCGGGCAATGAAATTGAGGTGGGTGTCGCGCCAACCCTCGTCCCGATGACGCATATGCTCGCGTCGGTTAATGATGCCTTTAATGCCGCGTGGGTTAAGGGCGACATGAGCGATTACACGATGTATTACGGACGCGGCGCGGGGCGTGCTCCGACGGCTTCCACCGTTGTCGGTGACATTGGCGACATAGCCCGCAACCTCGCCCATGGCGAAACGCGCTATTCGCGTGCGGTAAAGACTTATGGCGAAGGGACGCTCAAGTTGCGCCCCGCGGGCGAGATTTCGTCGCGCTTCTACTTGCGCTTTGCCGTCGTAGATAAGGCGGGTGCATTTGGTGAAATTGCGACGATTCTTGGGCGGCACGGTGTCTCGATATCTGCCGCGTCCCAGAAGGATGAGAAGGGCATGCATGGTTTTGTGCCTGTCGTCGTCCTCACCCATGAGGCGAAAGCTGCCGAACTCGATGCGGCACTTGAAGAAATCAAGGCTTCGCGCGTCGTCGGCGACGACCCCGTCAAGCTTCGCATGATTTGATTAAAGGTAAGGTAAAACAATGAAAGTCTGCAAATTCGGCGGCAGTTCCCTCGCGAACGCGTCGCAGTTGAATAAAGTCATTGATATAGTACTTGCCGATCCCTCGCGGCGTATTGTCGTCGTCTCGGCTCCCGGTAAGCGTCATACGGGCGATACGAAGGTGACGGATCTTCTCATCACCCTCGCCAACACCGCGCTCGCGGGTGAGAATACCGACCGCCAATATGGGGCGGTGATTGAGCGCTATGCCGAAATGGCGCAGCAATTGCACCTCGGCGAGGAAATTATTACGACGATAGAAACCGACCTTCGTAAGCGTCTCGACCAAGTTAAGACCCTCAAGCCTGAAGAGTTTATGGATCTTCTCAAGGCCTCGGGCGAGGATAACAACGCGAAACTCATCGCTGTCGCTTTTAAGGCACGCGGCGCAAATGCGCGTTATGCTTCGCCGCGCGAGACAGGCATGGTGCTTACGGGCAACTTCGGCGATGCGACGCTTGACCCCGCGAGTTATGATACGCTTTCGCGGGCATTCTCCAACTTCGAGGGTATCGTTATTTATCCAGGCTTCTTTGGTTATACTAGAGACGGCAAAGTCGCGACTTTCCCGCGTGGGGGTAGCGATATTACGGGTTCTATCCTCGCCGCGGCAGTTTGCGCCGATGTCTACGAGAACTTTACGGATGTTGATTCCGTTTACCCCGTTGACCCGCGCATTGTCCCTGAAGTGACGGAAGGTATCCCTACGATGACTTATCGCGAAATGCGAGAACTTGCTTATGCGGGTTTCGGTGTCTTCGCGGATGAGGCGGTTATCCCTGCTGTTCGGGCGCGTATCCCAATTAATATCCGTAATACCAACCACCCCAATGAACCTGGCACCATGATTCAGCAATCGCGCCGCGTTACGCCCGGTACGATTGTCGGCATTGCTTCCCAGGACGATTTCTGCAATATCACGGTTGAAAAGTACTTGATGAACCGTGAAGTTGGCTTTGGGCGTCGCCTCTTGCAAGTCCTTGAAGACGAAGGTATCTCTTACGAACATATGCCCTCGGGCGTTGACTCGCAGTGTGTTGTCGTAAAGGGTAAGAACTTCCCGAAAGAAAAAGAGCATAAAGTCGTCCGCGCTATTCGCGAAGCACTCAATCCCGACTTCGTAGCCGTTGAGCGCGGCATAACGATTGTCATGATTGTGGGCGAGGGCATGTGCTATACGCCAGGCATGTTCGCGAAGGCGTGTCTTGCGCTGGCTTCCGAGGGCATTTCGCTTTCGATGGTCAACCAAGGCGCGAGTGAAGTGAGCTTCATGATTGCTATTCGCGGACAAGATCGCGATAAAGCGGTGCGTGCTCTCTATCGTGCGTTCTTTGGTGCCTAAGTGAAATGCGGCTTCTGCAACTAGTCCCAGCCCTTGAACAAGGTGGCGTTGAACGCGGCGTTGTTGAGTTGAACCGTGCCTTCGTGGCGCGGGGCTGGGAAAATCATGTTGTTTCGGCGGGCGGACGCCTCACGGAACAAATTGCTGCGGATGGTGGCGTTGTTCATACGCTTAATATTAAGAGTAAGAATCCGCTGACCTATTTCTGGCGGACGCAGAAGTTGCGTGCACTTCTTAAGGCAGTAAAACCCGATGTCGTCTGCGCCCATTCGCGCGTCCCCGCGTGGCTCTTCGTCGCCGCTAATCGCGAATTGAATATCCCATGGATAAGTTTTGCCCATGGGGCGAACTCCATTTCGCGCTATTCCCGCGTCATGACAATGGGCGACCTTGTGGTCACCCCGAGCCAATATGTCGCGGACTACCTTCAAAGTGCCTACGGTACGCCCAAGGAGAAAATCCGCGTCATTCCGCGCGCTATTGAGGCTTCTCGCTTTGACCCTTTGAAACTAGATGAGGCATTTGTTGAGGAAAAGCGCCGCGAATGGGATACGGACTCTTACTATGTCGTTATGGCGCTTGGACGCATAACGCAACTTAAGGGCTATGACGTCCTTATTCGCGCCATGTCCCTCTTGCCAGATGACATGAAACTCATTATCGTCGGTGAAGCAGAAACTAGACGCCGCGGTGTAGAGGCGGAACTTAAGAAACTCGCGGCAGAACTTGAAGTTGATGCCCGCGTCATTTTCGCGGGCAACCAATCTAAAGTCGCCGAATGTCTCAGCCTCGCGGATGTGGTGGTCTCTTCTAATGTAAAGAAGCCCGAGGCATTTGGACGCTCTATGGCGGAAGCACTCGCAATGGATCGCCCCGTTGTTGCGCGTGCCTTCGGTGGGGCGCTCGATGTCGTTCGTAATGAGATGGACGGCATCTTGATTGAGGGCGATGACGCGACAAATTGGCCCTTCGCCTTCGCGAACGCCATAAAGCAAACACGGATTATGGACTTTGATGATCTTCGAACGGACGCGCTGGAGCGCTTCTCTTTTGAACGCATGGTCGCGAAGTCCATCGCCGTCTATGAAGAACTTGTGAAAGGAAAGTAACATGATTACAGTTGGTATTATCGGTTGCGGATTCGTTGGTAGCGCCCTCAAGGTTTGGCTTGAGGAAAATAATAAGGATGTCGCGATTCGCGTCAGCGATCCGCCTAAGGGCTACAATGACGATATGACGGGCATCGACATCGCCTTCGTCCAAATTCATATGCCAACCGAGGATGACGGCACGCAGGATCTTACGCTCATGAAAGATATAATTCGTAAGCTCCCGAATGTGCCTGTTTTCGTGCGCACAACGATTCTGCCTGGCACAAGCGATCTTCTATCGCGTGAGACAGGGCATCAAGTCTGCTATATGCCCGAGTTCTTGACTCAGCGCACCTATATTGATGACTTCAAACATCAGACCATGGTCTTCACGGGTGCACTTGATTTGCTTACGAAGATCTTCAAGGGCAAGAAGTTTACAGTTATGTCGCCCCTTGAGGCTGAGATAACTAAGTACGCCCACAATGTTTTCGGTGCGTATAAGGTCACCTACTTCAACGCGGTTAAAGAGTATTGCGAGAAGATGGGCGCGGATTGGACGAATGTCCATACGGGAGTTCTCCTCTCGGGCTACATCAATGAGACCCACACGAATGTACCAGGCCCTGACGGTAAATGTGGCTATGGCGGCAAGTGCTTCCCGAAAGATGTTAATGCCTTCGCGAAGTTGACGGAAGGCTTGCCGCTTGGTAAGCTACTCGCGCCACTCCACGAACTTAATGTCCATTTCAGGGGCTTTGAGGAACATATCTAACGATGACGCGGCGCACAAAACAAGTTCTACGCGTTCTACGCCGTCCCTTTGAGTGGTTCGGTATAGGGCTTGGACTTGTTTTTCTGCCGATTCTGCCGCGGCGCGCTATGCTCGCGCTTTGCGACTTCGCCTCATCTATAATGTACGCGTTTGACGGGCGCGGCAAGCGCCTTGCGCTTGAGAATCTCCGCATTATCCGCGGCACTCCCGACCCGCAAGCCCCCATGACGCAGGCTGAGGAGCGCATTCTTCGCCGCAGTTATCGCAATATGTCCCGCTCGGTTGGCTACGCTTTTTGGACATGTGTTAAAGCGAAACGCCGCGCCGCGTCTTCTGGCGAGATGTCCTTAGAAGGCAAGCAATTCCTCGCGGCGAATAAACCCGCCGTCACGGTCTCGGGGCACCTCGGTTGCTGGGAGATTCTCTCCCAACTCGCGTTCCTCGAAGGGCACCCAATGATGTCCGTCGCTAAAGACATTGGTTCTCGCGGTATGACCCGACTCCTGATGAAAGCGCGTGAATCTATTGGGCAAACAATAGTCCGTGCCGAGGGCGCGTTTCGTCCGCTAATGGCTGGACTCCGCGCGGGTAAGTCCCTCGGGCTTCTTGTAGACCAAGTCGTAGACCCTAAAGACGGCGGCGTATGGGTGCGTTTCTTTGGTAAGCCGTTCCCTGCGAGTGCCGCGCCCGCATTTTTCGCCGCGAAGGGACATGCCCCCGTGGCTGTCGCCTGGTCGCGTCCCTTAAAAGATGGACGCTGGCGGTGCGATGTTATTAAGATTTATAAGCCTGAGGATGCCCGCGACATTTGGGGTTTTACTCAGAATTGCCTCGCTGATCTTGAGCGTGTCATTCGTCGGCATCCTTCCTGCTGGGTATTGAATTATCGTTATTTTCGTAAGACTCCTACACCCGCGGAGCTTGCGCAACTTGAGACGCGCGAATTAAAACGCGCCGCGAAATAAGAAGAAAGTCGTTAGTATGCCTACAACTTTTAAACTAAGTGATCCATTCGGCACAGCGCCGCTCTATCCGCCTTTTACCCAGAGCGTCTCGCGCGGTATGCCTTGGCACAACTTGCCCATTACGCGCGAATATACAATCGGGCAACTCCTCGACCAGTCCATTGCCCGTTGTGGAGAGAATGATGCGCTTGTGTACCCCGACCGCAACTTTCGCTTAACTTGGTATGAGTTCGGAGAGGAAGTCGATCGCCTCGCGCGCGGACTTATGACGCTCGGGGTTAAGCGCGGCGAAAAGATTGCGCTCTGGGCGACAAATGTTCCGCATTGGGTAATTCTTATGATGGCGGCGGCGAAAATCGGCGCGATTCTCCTGCCGCTTAACACGAATTATAAGAGCCACGAACTTGACTTCGCGCTGAAGCAGTCCGATACCGAGAACCTCTTCATTATTGAAGGCTATCGCGATTGCAGTTATATAGATGTTGTTTACGGACTTCTCCCCGAGCTGAAGACTTGCCCCCGCGGCAGACTTCATGCTGAGAAGTATCCTCACCTAAAGCGCGTCATGTTCCTTGGCGGACGCAAGAATCGCGGCATGTATTCGCTGGACGAGATTAAAGACCTCGCCGAAGAAACGCCTTTTGAGGACTATCTCGCGCGGCAAGCGGAAGTAGATGTTAACGACATTGTTAATATGCAATACACGAGCGGCACGACGGGCTTCCCGAAAGGCGTACAGCTTACCCACCGCAATATCGCCAATGACGGATTCTGGATCGGCGCGTGCCAAAACTTTTCCGCACGCGACAAGGCGTGTATTCCTGTGCCGCTTTTCCATTGTTTTGGATGCGTGCTGGGCGTAATGAGTTGCATTAACCACGGTGTGACGATGGTCTTCACCGAGAAGTTTGACCCTGTGCAAGTTATGGAGTCCGTCGAGAAAGAGAAATGCACGGCGGTCTACGGCGTGCCGACAATGTACATAGCGATTCTGGATCATCCGCAATTTAGCAAGTACGACTTTTCCTCGCTTCGTACAGGCATTATGAGTGGCTCGGCGTGCCCTGTCCATCGTATGCAGCAGGTCTTTGACCGTATGTATATGAAGGAAGTGACGAACCCCTATGGGCTTACCGAGTCGGGCCCCGTTATGACGATGACGCGGTATTTTGAGCCTTCAATTGAGCGTAAATGCGCGACGATTGGGCAGGCACTACCCGGCATTGAAGTCGCGATTATTGACCCTGAGACGAAAGAACTCGCGCCCGTTGGGACGGATGGCGAGATTTGTTGCCGCGGCTTTAATAACATGAAGGGCTACTACAATATGCCCGAGCAAACTGCCGCGTGCATTGACGCGAATGGATGGCTTCACTCGGGCGATATCGGACGCATGGATTCTGAAGGCTACTATTATATCACCGGTCGCCTAAAAGATATCATCATCCGCGGCGGCGAGAATATTAGCCCGAAGGAAGTTGAGGACTTTATCGCGACAATGCCTGGCATTAAGGATATCGCCGTCGTGGGGTGTCCCTCGAAAAAATATGGCGAACAACCCGCGGCATTCGTCATCCGTTCCGAAGGCTCAACGATTACGGCGGAGGATATCGCGGCGTTTTGCAAGGATAAGATCGCCTGGTTTAAAATCCCGAAATACTTCCACTTCTTGAACGAGTTCCCGATGACGGCTTCGCAGAAGATTCAGAAGTTTAAACTGCGCGACATGGCGCACGACCTCTGGCCCTATGCCTAATGGAGCGACCCCTTATGCGTAAAGCCAAGGGCTATGTCCTAATGAGTGGCGGACTCGATAGCCAACTCGCCGTGCGCGTACTTGAAAACGCGGGTGCGGAAGTTGAGGTGCTCACTTTTGAAACGCCATTCTTTTCTCCAGACGCTGCACGGCGCGCCGCCGCGGCACTTAATGTCAAGTTGACCGTCGTTGACTTTACAGAGGACGAGATTGCGCTTATTGAGAATCCGCCCCACGGCTTTGGCGGCGCGATGAACCCCTGCATTGATTGCCACGCGCGGATGATTCGCCGCGCGGGGGAACTTATGCGCCAAGCGGACTATGACTTTGTGGCGACGGGCGAGGTAATGGGGCAACGCCCGATGAGCCAAAACAAGCAGTCCCTCGGCATTGTCGCGCGTGATTCGGGCTTAGAAGGGCGACTCGTGCGCCCCTTAAGCGCGAAACTTCTAGAACCTTCTATCCCTGAGACGCAAGGACTCCTTGACCGCGACAAACTCCTCGACATTTCGGGGCGCTCGCGCGAACGCCAAATTGCACTCGCCGCGGCATTTGGCATTGTGAATTATCCCTCGCCCGCCGGTGGCTGTAAATTGACTGAGGAAGGCTTTTGCCGTAAACTCAAAGATCTCATGGAGCACGAGGGACTGCATACGCGGCGCTTATTAGAACTCCTGCGCGTAGGACGACATTATCGCTTGCCCGATGGCTCATCGCTTATCGTCGGACGTGATGCGCGTGAGAATGCGCTTTTAGAAGCGGAATCCGCCCGCGGCACTTTGCTTGATTGTGGCGATTTGAAAGGCCCTACATCGCTTTTGCTAGAAGGGGGCAAGTCGGCGAATGATCGCGCACTCGCTCAACTTATCACGCTTTCGTATGCGAAGGGCAACGAAGCGGAACGCGTTAAATATAAAGGTTATCACATATGCTAGAAACAATTGCTGCTCATTTGGACTCCATTGCCGCGCTCGCACCAGTTTGGGGGCTCGTCTTTATTTTCGTTTTCATGACGATTGAATCAAGTTTTATCCCTTTCCCGAGCGAAGTCGTCATGATACCCGCGGGCTTTCTCGCCGCACGCGGTGAAATGGGGCTCTCAGCGTATCCTGCGCTCACAGCGTCCATTATTGTCGGTACGCTCGGTTCTATTGCGGGCGCGTATGTTAACTATGTGCTCGCTCTTTATATCGGCAAACCCTTTCTTGAGAAATACGGACGCTGGTTCTTCATTAAACCCGAAGCCCTCAATCGTGCCTGCGAAGTTTTTAACCACTATGGCGCGGCGACGACTTTTGTTTGCCGCCTTGTGCCCGTTATTCGTCAATTGATTTCGCTTCCCGCGGGGCTCGCACGGATGCC
>CAVCAF010000002.1:0-35615 GCA_963600185.1 Azospirillum sp. 51_20
CCGTGTAGAAATGTAGAGATGTAGAGCTTTCTACAATTCTACAACTCTACACGGTTATAAGAAAAAAAACTCTGCGGCTCTGCGTGAGGAATCCGTGCAAATCCGCACCGCCAGAAAAAGCAAGGAGTTAGATAGTTTTGCTCTTGTTATCCTGCGATTCAAGATAGAAAATCGCGTGGGCGAATTCCATATTGACCATAAGGAAGAAGCCTAGAACAGGCGCGAGTACCATAAGACAAATCGCCCTTAGCGCATCGGGTGCGATAGGCAAAACTCCTACAAGGACTAGAAGTATAAGAAGAAGTATTGGCTTCCAATACAAACAATCGAGTTTAAAGGCAAGCATTTTGAGTCCGTCCATGCGCCGTGCACTCTCTTTAAAGCACCAATTCGCGGACTTCGTGGGGTCGCCGACTTTCAGATACCAAATGAAGCGATAACGATAAACGACATACATAACGACAATGAGCGCGGCAAATGTCGCAAGGCAAGAGAGTGTTAACCCGATAATTGTTGCGGAAAGATGTTCGTTGCACCAATCGTGGAAGTAGCCCATAAGTGCTAAAATCACGATATTAATAAAAGCGAGAGGTATAAGCGCGATAAGTAGCCGAATCGCGAAACCAAAGATAAGAGCGAACAACCCGAGTGGCAACTTAAAGCCCCTAAACGCCGCGCGAAAGATTCCCTCTTGCGCCTGACAGACACCATAAAGAGCCGCGCTCGCGTAGCCGAAACTCTGAATGCCGCTAAACACCGCTTGAATAAATCGTGCGAAAAGTGACGCGACAATGGCAAATAGCACGGTATTTCGGGCGAGGCTAAAGACGCGGCGTTCGTATGTTATTACGAGTTGATCAAATGTCTCAACGCCCAATGCCGCGAAAAGTTGTCCAAGTAAAAGTAGCGCGAGCGCGCAGGCGAGCGACAAAAACAACATAGCGCTCATGGCGCGTGCGCCCGACCGCGTGTGAAAAAGTGCCGCGCGCGCAGCGGCACGAATCTCTTTATTCGTTCTCATGTCGTGTATTATACCAAAATTACGCGCACACGACAAAAGATGATTCACTTAAAATTGATATTGCGCACTGAAGACGAGTCCGCTACCAACGCCCAAATCCTTCGTGCTACCGTCGCGATAGAACTTATCCTTATCGCCCGTCACGGCATACGCGGCAACGAGCGTGAGTTGCTTAGTGACAAACCACGCGACATGTCCGTCATAGTAGTCGTGATTACGAATTCCATCCCCGACATCCGCACCCTTCTTATACTCAAAACCAATGGCGATATTCTCGCTCGGCAAGATATCAATATTGCCAAAAGCACTGAGTCCATAATGGTTATGACCAACGACACCGTTTACGACTTCATCCGTATAGAGAAGACCCGCCGATAACAAAACAGGGAGCGGTGTTTGGGTGATGAGTTTAGAGGCGACGAGATACGCGTCCCAACCGTCCTTATCAAGCCCCAGCGCCTTAACCGTGCGCGAGTCGGTATGTTTATAAACGCCACCGATAGCGATTGCAGGAATCCACACCGTATCAAATGCGTTCTCATCCAACAAGCGCAACTTCGCGCCAATATTCTGGCTATTAATGGACTTGTCGCCGTACTTCTTCGCATTCACGAACCCATAGCCATACGAGAGCTCAAGGCGCTCAGCGAAGGTAAGCGCGGCAGAAGCCGCCCACCAATTGATATCCGCTTCCGCGAGATTCACATACCACGCGCCGACCTGGGGCGTAGAGACGATGCCATTTAGGTTGCTTGTCGCGCCACCCTCCCAAGGCTGTCCCGCCGTGTAGGCGAGTGGGTTAAAGGCGATACCGCCCGTACCCTGCAAGTTATTGAGCGGTACACCCGCGAAGAGCGTGCCCGTTACAAGTGCCGCGACCGTTGCCGCGAAAACATTCTTTACTAAACTATCTTTCATGTTACAATTCCTTTTTATGTCGCCCCCACCATTGGGAGTCAACGCGTAATATTGTACCATAATTCCGCGTCCATTGGATAATCGGAATATACTAGATAACGCGATAGGTAAATCTTATTAGTCTAAAAAAGAAAAAAGCGCGAGAGATTCTCTCGCGCTTCCAAAGTTAATCGCCCTGCGGACAATTAACGGTTCGTCGCGTAAAGCGGACCGAAGTTGGCACACGCGCGATAGTCCGCGCCCGTCGGGTCATCCGACGCACCAAAGAGCCCCCAGCAATGCGGACGGTAGATCGCCTCTTCGGGTACATTGTGCATGGCGACAGGAATACGCAGCATCGACGCGAGCGTAATCAAGTCGGCACCAATGTGTCCGTAGGCGATCGCACCATGGTTAGCAGCCCAGGCGTTCATGACGGAGTAAACATCCTTGAACGCGCCCTTACCCGTTAACCGTGGCGTGAACCATGTGCACGGCCATTCGGGGTTCGTGCGGTTCATGAGGATCTCGTTTTGCTTCTTATCAAGTTCAACAGACCAACCCTCGGCAATCTGAAGAACAGGCCCCTGTCCCTTTACAATTGAAATGCGTGTCATCGTAAGCGGCATTCCCTTCGGCGTTAAGAACGAACTTGAGAATCCACCGCCGCGGAAGTATTCCACGCCAGCTGGCACCCACTTCGTCGCCTTGAGGGTTGCATCCATATCCTTCTCGGTGACATCCCACCAATTCTTGAATACGCTCTTGCCTTTCTCCTTCATAGCGCCTGCAGCGTCCAAGCAGCACGAGCCCGAGTTAAGAAGGTGGATAATGCCCTGCTTCGCCGCGCCCGAAAGACCCTTGCCCGTCGCACGCTTAACCGCCGCGTCGCTCCAGTAGGTGCGTACATCCGCGAACATCGAAGCCTTATTTGTCAAGAGCCACATGAGAAGCATGCAAACACCATTAAGCGAATCGTTCTCTGTCGCGACGATGCGCGGCATATGAGGGCCATTCCAGTCAAAGGAGGTGTTGTTGATCGCCTCCATTACATCGCCATTCGACCAGTGGTCGGTCCATTGGCGCTGCCCCTGGAAGCCCGCGGCAATCGCATTACGACCAACCGCCTCTTCACCGAAGCCCGCCTTCGCGAGTTTCTCGTTGCCGACCATCATGTCGCGTAGAATCATCGTCATTTTGACGACATATTCCCAGTCCTTATCCTTATCGGCACGCGACTTCTGGATGGCTTTCGGATTGTAATCCTTGCCTTCCTTGCAATTCTTCTTGAACCAGGCGAGTGCTTTCTTGTACTCTTCCTTATCATAAATACCTTCAGCGATACGGCGCTCAATCTCGCACATATCCATGTTCTCAGGTGCCATGCCGAGGTAATCCTGGAAGAACGGCACATCCACGAACGAGCCCGCGATACCCATTGCCGAAGAGCCGACCGAGAGATAGCTCTTACCCTTCATCATCGCGACGGCAAGCCCCGCCTTCACAAAGCGCAGAATCTTCTCGCTGACATCCGCAGGAATCGAGGTGTCGTCCTTATCCTGCACCTCATGCCCATAAATACCATAGGCAGGCATACCGCGCTGGGCGTAGCCCGCGAGCATGCAGGCGAGGTAAACCGCGCCAGGACGCTCCGTACCATTAAAGCCCCAGACCGCCTTCGGAATCTGCGGGTCAATATCCATCGTCTCGGTTCCATAGCACCAGCACGGTGTGACGGAAAGCGAAACGCCGACATTCTCGCGATGGAACTTTTCCGCGCAAGCTGCCGCTTCAGCGCGTCCGCCAATCGTCGTGTCGGCGATAACGCACTTCACAGGCGAGCCATCTGGATAGCGCAAAGAGGACGCGATTAACTTCGCGGCACTTTTCGCCATGTTCATCGTCTGCACTTCGAGCGACTCGCGCACACCGCGACGCCGCCCGTCAATCACGGGGCGTATCCCTACCGCAGGGAAGCCTGCCTTATCAAATATTGTATTTTCCATACTACTTTTCCTTCTAAGTTGAGATTCCTCAAACTTGACAACAACTATTATACACTATTTCGCGCGGCACTAACTTCGTTTTCCGTTATTTATTTTCTCTGTTTTTTATAATCAAAATAAGGTATAATAGTAGGCGACATGAACGCAAAAAGATCTACATCTAGTCGTATCTACAAAGTTCTGCTCTCGCCCAAGCTTGAAGGCAAGGCTGGGCGCGGACATCTCTCGGGCATTCTCAGCTACTTAGACTCGGGGCATGTTTGGGATATCAACCTCGTGCGCGCCCAAGCAGACTTAAGCCTTAAGGAAGTTAAGAAGGCGCTCGCGGCAGGTGCGGACGGTTTTCTTCTGAGCCTACCCGAAACAAGAAACGCGCGTAGCATCTTGCGGCTACTCCAAAAGAACCGCAAGCCCGTCGTCGTTCTCGACAATCACGATCCACGCTTAGCGGGCACGCACTTCACAGCCGTGCGCTTTGATACGGAAGCAATCGTAAGCGCGGCAATTGCACATTTTGATAGTTGCCTCCCCAATGAAATACTTGCGTTTGTGCCTGACCCAGGCGGCGAATCGTGGTCACTCGCGCGGCAAAAGGCGTTCAAGAAATTGATGACAGCAAAGGCGCGTCCCTTCCGTATTTATAAGTCCACTCCTAACAAGTCGCTTACGGACTTCCTAAAAGCACTTCCGCAACCCGCGGGCATTCTCGCCGCCAATGACTTAACGGCACTACGCGTCGTGGAGACTTGCGCGGCGGCAGGACTAAATGTCCCCAACCAAATCGCTGTCTTGGGCATTGACAACGACGAGTTTATTTGCGGGCACGCGCGTCCCCCTATCGCCACAGTCGAGCCTAACTTCGTAGGAGCAGGTTACTTAGCCGCGCGCGCGCTGCAACTCATGATGGACGGAGGTCGTACGCCAAGCGAACTCATCGTTAAAGAAAGTGTAAACAACCTCGTTTTACGCGCGAGCGCAAATGCCTTACGGGGTAAGCCGCGCCTCGTCGCGGACGCGCTCGCCTTTATCCGTGAGAATGGCTGTTCTATTAGTGTAAGTGATGTCGCTCACCACCTCGGCATTTCACGCACGGGACTCGACGCGGCATTTCGTAACCACGCGCGGGGCAAGTCCGTTGCCGAAGAGATTCGCGAAATTCGCTTCGCGCATGTCTTAGAAATGCTCGCGAGCCCCAATATTCAGATTAGCGCAATTGCCGCGCGCTGCGGCTGGCGCTCACCGACGCATTTAATGTTCTCTTTTCGAGAACGCTTTGGCATGGGGATGCGCGAATGGCGGCGCATTCACTTTAAGAGCAAGTAATCACCCTTCTAGTCTTCATCCGCACGCTTATAACGAAACTGCCGCGTGGGATTCTTTTGCGTTTGTTGCGACGAGGTTTCTTGAACGGCACTCTCGGCTTTGCGGGCATGGACGAGGATTGTCCGTCGATAGCCCGCGCGTCCAAGGTAATTATGCTGAAACACCCACGGCGCGCGACGATCGGTATAATCTTCGTCTATAAGAATATGTAACGTCTTATCCTTAGGTATCTCGTACTTCTCAAGAAGTTCCACCGCTTCCTTGGGTGTCACAAAGCGGTCATGGAACAATATACCGCGATTAGAAAAGCGAATAAGGGGATGCGCCGCGTCATAGGTCAGCACTTCAGATGAAGCCGTTTGACATCCCGTCCCCCAAAGGCACGCGAGAAGTCCGAACGCAACTAGCGCAAGCGCCTTCATTTTTGCCGCGCCTCAAGTAGTGCGGCGACGCGCACGGCGTCCTCGGGCGTATCGACGCCCACGCCTTCGTCTTCAGTGCGCACAACCGCAATCTTTGCGCCCATATAAAGGGCTCGTAGTTGCTCAAGTTTTTCTGTCTTCTCTAAAGCGCACTGGGGCTCACGGATATAACGCTTCAGGAATCCGCCGCGATACGCGTAAATCCCCAAATGCCGCACATAGAGTCCCGACGCGAAGTCAGGCGTGTTATCACGGTCGCAAGGGATAGGCGCACGCGAGAAATAAAGAGCCCCATCGTCTTTATCCAAGACGACCTTAACAACAGTCTTCGCGGCAAGATCCGCCGCGGTCTTGAGTGGCGCGACAGCCGTTGCCATATCCCACTTCGTGCTCAACTTAAGCTTTAGGACGAGCGCGTCTATGAGTTCTGGATTAATAAGCGGTTCGTCGCCTTGGATGTTTACGAGAATATCGTCATCGGCGAAGTCGCCCGCCGCGCAGGCTATGCGATCCGTGCCACTCGGCAATTCCGAAGGTGTCATTACGGCACGACCACCATGACGCGCAACCGTATCGGCGATACGCGCGTCATCCGTCGCCACAAGCACTTCATCAAGGCTCTTCGCCTTCTTCACAGCTTCCACAACCCAAACAACGAGCGGCTTGCCCGCGAGAAGCGCGAGAGGCTTACCAGGGAAGCGACTAGAACCAAAGCGACTAGGAATAATACCATATGTTTTCATGCGTTTTCTTTCTCTTCTACCGCCACGCGCGTGAAGAATAACTGTTTCAAATCTTTTAAACGCCGCTCTTGTTGACAGAGCGCCCAGAGCATGAAGCTACGCTTCTTATCGAATCCATAACGACTAGGAATGTCAGGGCTAAACGACTCAAACTCATCGCGGTGCATTGATAAACACCACGCCATAGCCCGCGTGCGATGTTCAAAGCCATCAAAAAACCGTTCCGCGAGTTCTAACATGGACACCTGATGTTGCTTTTGGAAGCCCTTGAGCGCGTGGGCATAATGGACAATATAGAAGCTCTCAAGTTTCTTAAGGTTCTCTTCGGTAAACGCGAGATCAGGCCACGCCATACTACCACGGATAGAACATGTCGCTACACGCGTCGGCAAAACGCATCCCGCGGCAATGTCGTAATCAAACTCATAAATCTCTTTGCCAACATCGTAAAGAGGAGAAGGTCCCTCAGGCGCTTTCGCATCATATTTCTTCATCGCCATATTCTGCGCCGCCGCGTCGCCCATAAGTGCCGCGAGCCCCAATACGACTTCGCGCTCTTCTTGGGCAGAATCTTTAGACGAGCGATAATAATTCTCGGGTATTGCCCGCAGTGTCTCGCCTGGACAGCGCGTACGGATATAATAATCAACCTCACGTGAGCGTGAAGTAAACCGCCGCCGCAACATCTTATAGTAAGCGGCGAGCGACACGCCAAGCGCACGAAAAAGTCCAATTCGCGCAAGCATAAAACTCGAATAGCCGTGCGCACTATGCGCGAGGCTCTTCACGATGAGCGCCTTCTCTAGCGGACAACGATCGGTTTTATAAATCACTTCACGCGTTCTACCCTTGCCAATTACCGTCGTCTCATCCTCACGAATCTCATAGATGTTGGCATATTCAATCGATTCATCCTTGGACATAAGTCCGCGCAAATTAGAGAAGATAATCTCACTACGCGCGTCACAGCCAAGGTGCAAATTAGGTCGTCCCGAAACGAATGTCGCCCCAGGTAGTGCGGCACGGCGATCATCGAATGCCGCGGTAACGCCCTCTCCCGCGACAAGATACACTTCACCCGTAATACACATGTAAAGCGCATCGGCAAAGACGGCACTCTCTTCATCCGCATATTCACGCTTACAAAGATGGCTCTCAAATTGTGCGACAAGTTCCTCGGCGCGATGCGGGATTTCATCTTTCGCGATTCGTTTAAGCTCAATCGCTTCCATGAGACGCTCCATTTGGGGGATGAGCGTCGTCTGAGCCTCCCCGCGGCGAATGCCGAAGAGCTCGATTTCATGGTGCCCGTGATATTTCGGTAGGCGCGTATAAGAGCACGGATTGCCCTCATAGATACTCACGAGTTCCTTTAATTCGCGCACAAACTCAGCGAGATCTGTCCGTGCTCGCGCGGCAAAAAGTTTAAACTCGCTAAAGGACAGAAAATGGACACCCCGCGCAGAGTGATAGTAATTAAGCCGCGTTGAAATGCGCTTACGCGAGGCGGCGAGGGCAGAGCGAATCTCATTAGCCGTCCACGCGAGTGGCTTTACGCGCCATTCTTCGCCGAGACGATGATAATGCTCTATTACCGCTTCGGTGCGATCGGTGAAAACAACATCTGTCATCGGCAAGCCCGCGACTTTAAGTAGCCAATCATCCGCCGCAAAAAGCACCTTCGCGCTTACATCACGCTGGGCGACTTCTAATTTATCGTCTACGATATTCGCACAAAGAATTGACTTCTGCAAAACTTCGCTTCGCCGCGCGGGCGGCACATGGGAGAGTGTCCAGAAGCGTCCATCTAAAAGGGGAAAGGCGGCAACCGCATGGTTGCCCGTCGTCATCGTCAAAACGCGTCCAACTGCTCCACGCGCAAGTGCCCGCTTTTCTACGAGAAGGACGCTCGGTCGCCCTGTTAAATTCTTACTTATGCCGCGCTCAAAAATATAGGTGTCACTGCCAACATCCCACGCACTAAAGACACGCGTACGCCCCATAGTCACCGTCGAGACTGATTCGCCGCGCTTACTGCCCGTATGCGTGACGCGTCGAATCAATTCTCGAATGGAGCTTGCCATAAGCCTTAATCCTTCGCCTCTTCTCCCTGGGCAGAATGATGGTGATGATGGCTCCGCTCGTGGGCGAACTTTATCTCAGTCGCGATTAACTCCTCGGCGAGTGCACCCAACGCTTCCAAGCCTGCCTCATCGGCAACGGCGAGCAGATTCTCTAGCGCAGGCATAATATATTGCGAAAAGCCCTGCTGTCCCACACTCGCGAGTCGTCCATAAGCACCCAATGCCTGAATAAGACGCTCTGCCGCCGCAAAAGGCACAATCTTCGCGATGTCATCTCTACCACTTGCTTTCGCATAAAGCGCAATGAGAGCGCCGCGCTCTTTCTCGGTAAGTTTTATGTATGGATCGTACACGAGCGAGGCTAAATCGTAGACGGCGGGTCCTAAGCGCATACCCTGAAAGTCGATAATGGACATCTTACCATTCTTCCAAAGGATATTCGAGGACTGGAAGTCGCGATGGACGAGTGCACGCGGCTCTTTCTCAAGAACCGCAACCAACTTCGCGAAGTCCTTCTCTACTTCAGCGGAACATGCGCGGGCATAGCGCCGTCCAAGCGCAAACTCCTTAAAGAGCGATTGCTCATCAGTCCAAAGTGCTGCGTCAAAAGCTTTTTCAAGCGCGGGCAAATCTTCCTCATCGGCAAGTCGGCTAAATGCGACGAGAGCCTCAATAACAGGACTATAAGTCGCGAGTGCACCTCTACGATGCGCTTCGGACGCTAAGTCAGTCGCGCCCGCATTCTCCAAGACAAGCACTTTGAGGTCGGGCTTTTCAAGTAGAACCTTAGGCACGGCAATACCCTTCGCCGCGAGCCATTTTGCGAGCGCGGCATAACGGGCATTCTCCTTACGCGCTTCATCGTCATACAGTATAATAATCGCGTTACCCACCTTAAAGAAGCAACGATTACTGCCGCGGGCACCGAGGAACTCTACGGGATCCGTAAGCCCCAACTCTTTTACCACGGCGGCAATTTGCGGTAGCGCGGCGAAATCATTAACATCGCCCTGTTGATTGACCTCGATGTATTTTGCAATAGTCCCTGCGTCCGTCCACAGAAAGTCCTTAGGCTCAATGCCGAGGATGAAGCGTCCCGACATAGTTGCCTTCTCGTACGCTTCGACAATAGAGGACGCGCCCTTGGGCGCGAGGTAATCAAAGATCGCAGGCTTTAGAAGCGCGATGCCGCAATAGGTAAAAGTCCCTTCATAGCCAGGGTCAGGACTTTGCCAACAGGTGACAATATTGCGCGTCGGTTCTACCTCAATTGTCCGTGGACCCTCTGTCGTAATAACGGCAAGCCCAAGGACATCCTCGCGCGCAAACTCTTTATCATTTTTGAAGCCTTCAAAGCCCTCAAAGACGATATCGCCATTTACAAGGTAGAAGTTATCCTCGCCTATCCATTCCTTTAAAGGATTTAGCGCGCCACCCGTCCCTAAGATCTCGGGTTCATAACTGACGCGGCACTTATTCGCCGCGCACCAGTCCTCAATCTGTTCGTGCAAGTAGTGGCAATTGACCGTAATTTCTTCCACGCCCCACGCGCGCAATTGCTGGACGACACGCCCGAGCATACTCTCGCCCCACACAGGCAAGAGCGGCTTTGGGGTGACACTCGTGAAAGGTCTTAGCCGCGTACCAAAACCTGCGGCGAGGACAACGGCTTTTTTAACGGTCATAACGCGCTACCCTTCCTCAGCGATAAACTGGATGTTGACGCTGGGCACGCACCCGCGGCTCTTCCAAGAAGAGCGAATACCATTGGTCGCCCAGTCCCGTATTCGAGAAATGCGCTACGCGATTGTTCATAAGGCACTCGTGATTGCGCTTAAGTGTCGCGTCATCACTATTCTTAAGCGCTTCAGTCAACGCCTTAAACGCCGCGTCAATTTCGCCGCGCTGGACAAGAATCCAGCTATAACAGCCTGCTAGAAGCACATTCTGATTGTACTTTAGCCGCCGCACTTGTTTTTTGTAGAACTTCGTGAGTTCTTCAAGGGGAGCATTGAGCATTTGCATACGCGCGAGCTTCATTGCCGCCATCGTCGGCTCGACAATAAGAACCTTGGGCATGAGCTCATCAACGGACTTAAAGTCCTTAATCATCCAACAAAGTTGCAACCGCGCCGTCGCGATTTGCCGCGTCATAAGAGGAACCCACCAACGATACTTCTTGAGGGAGTCCGTTTGATCGAGTGCCGACTTTACAAATATGCGTGTATCGGCGGCGATTTCGCTTTGCGCCTGCTTAAGGCTCCCGGGCGGACGCATCTGCCAACGCTGCATCTTCTGTTGAAGCGCCTTTTGTCCAGTCGTTAGGATGTATTGCACGCGCTCCATATCTGCCGTCACGCGCTTTTTAAGGATGCGGCCAATAACGACTTGGAAAGTCGCGAAACCGAGGAAGCCCCAGAAGATGCTCCAGCCCGTACCGATATCCGCGGCATAATGCAAACCGCAACCAACTGCCGCGCCAATCAATAAACCAATAAAGAATGTAATCATAAGTTATCCTTTTCTTCAACGACGCGCCTTAGTGACGGAACGAGCGTTGCCCAGTAAACACCATTGCGACATTCGCCGCGTTACAACAATCTATAACATCCCAATCGCGAATCGCGCCGCCGGGCTGGACAATTGAAGTAATGCCCTCGCGGATACCGACTTCAGCCCCATCACGGAACGGGAAGAACGCGTCCGATACCATCGCGCAACCGGGCAAGCCACCCTTTTCCGCGCGGGTGCGTTCCATAATTTCCGCCTGCTTACGCGAACCTTCTTCCTCGCCAAACGCGAGACGCAAGTCATTGTAAGGCTTACCGTAAGTCTCCCACGCGAGCCAGTCCGCATGTTTCGTATACGCCTTATCGCGGGCAATCTCGGCGACACCCACGCGATCTTGCTCGCCCGTACCAATGCCGACGGTGACACCGTCCTTGACATACAGAACCGAATTGGAGGTCACGCCTGCCTCAACGAGCCAACCGAAAACGAGATCTTCATACTCCTTCTCAGTCGGGAGGCGCTTAATTTGGTAATCTTTATACGAGACAGCGCCCGTCGCCTTATCCGTAATCTTACGATGACAATAGGCAGGCATGAAGTCCGCGGCTTTACGCGCATTAGCACTAAATGAAGTCTGCACCACGATACCGCCGTCGATGAGGCTCTTAAAGTCTATGACATGCTTCGCCACAAAGTCCGTCAGCCGCGCCATATTACGGATGCGAAATACGCGCAGATTCTTCTTCGTCGCGAAGATATCCATTACGCCAGGCGCGAAGTCAGGCGCGACAACGACCTCGGCATAATTCTCGACAATCAACTTCGCCGTTTCAATATCGCAATCACGGTTTAGCGCAATAGCGCCCCCAAATGCCGCGAGGCGGTCTGCTTTATTCGCGCGATAGTATGCTTCAGCGAGGGTTGACCCAGTCGCGACCCCGCACGGATTATTGTGCTTCACAATGACGCAAGTCGGCTTCTCCATCAAATACCGCAAGATGTTGAGGGCGTTATCCGTATCCGTCACATTGGTCTTACCCGGATGCTTACCGCTTTGCAGCAGTTCGGGGACGGACGCGAGGTAGCGCCCCGCCTGAAGCATTTCGACATCGCCTAAAACGAGGTTGCCGTCCGTCAAACGATAAAGCGCGGCTTCCTGCCCTGGGTTCTCACCATAGCGCAGACCCTTTTCTTCGCCGCCGATAGACCAAGTGACCTTCTCGTAATGCAAAGTCTGACGGCTCGCGCCATCGATGAACGAGATTTCCATGCGCGGCGCGAAGTGATCCGCCTCAATCGTCTTATAAGCGGCCTTTAAATCTTTTTTAGTCTCTATACTTTCCATACCCCAATAGTATACCATATTTTCGGGCTTTTGGGGCGATAAATTGAAGGCTGGGCTATTCCTTATCGGGGGGAAGTGCCGCGAGTTCTTGCAAGAGGCGGTAGGTCGACTTGAAGCCCTCTTCGGTGCGTTCCAAAATCGCCTTAGCCTTTTCTTCACCCGCGACTTTCACGAGTTGACGGAAGCGGTTCTCACCGTTTGCCTTAGAGAGGGCTTCCGCGGCGAAGGAGAGTCCGCCATCCTTTGAGTCGAGCGTAAACCCATTCTTGCCCGCTTCCACAAGCGCGGGGTTGTACCGCCAAAGTGGGAAGTGGAGCGAATCGACTGCCGTCTTTTGATGCTGAAGTCCTTCCGCCGTGGAAAGTCCCTGCTCAATACAGTGCGCATAGGCAATAATCAGCGCGGGGCCATCATAATTCTCGGCTTCCTGGAATGCCTTAACCGTTGCCGCGGGGTTCGCCCCCATCGACACATAGGCGATGTAGACATTCTTATACTGAAGTTGCATAAGCCCGAGGTTCTTTTTCATCTGAGCCTTACCGGACGCGGCAAACTTCGCAATAGCGCCTTTGGGGGTGGACTTTGAGGCTTGTCCACCCGTATTGGAATAGACCTCGGTATCTAGGACGAGGACTTTGACATTGCGTCCCGAGGCGAGCACATGGTCAAGTCCGCCATACCCAATATCGTACGCCCAACCATCGCCGCCCACAATCCACACGGACTTGCGCACGAGGTTATCCGCGACAGCCAAAAGGCGACGCTTACGCACGCAATTACAGTCATGCGCCGCCAAAGCCGCCTTAAGTTCGGCGACTGCTGCGCGCATTTCTTCCACTCCGACACCCTTCTCATCGAACTGGTTTATGGACTTTATATGCGTCAAAATGGCGCGGATATTCTCGGGGGCAGTTGGGTTCGCGAGCATTTGGTCGACGAGTTCGAAGGCATAAGCCTGCAGCTTCTCGGTCGAGACCCGCATGCCAAGCCCAAACTCCGCGTTATCCTCGAAGAGCGAGTTAGACCAAGCGGGGCCGCGTCCGTCGCCGCGTTTACAGTAGGGGGTCGTGGGCAAGTTACCGCCATAAATAGAGGAGCACCCCGTCGCATTCGCGATAAGCAGGCGGTCGCCGCAAATCTGGGTGAGGAGCTTAATGTAGGGTGTCTCGCCACATCCCGCACAGGCACCCGAGAACTCAAAGAGCGGTTGCTTCAATTGGCTATCAAGCAGCATCTTCATATCGAGCTTCGTCGGGTCAACTTCGGGGAGGGAGAGGAAGAAGTCCCAGTTCTTAGATTCCGTTTCCCTGAGGGGCAACTGCGGAACCATCTTAAGCGCGGGCTTGGGGTTCGGCTTAAGTTCGCCCGTAACAGGGTCTTTCTTCGGTTGCGCCATGGGGCACTTCACGACGCAAAGCGTACAGCCCATACAGTCCTCGGGCGCACATTGCACGGTGACCTTCTCGCCAAGTGCCTTTAACTTAGGTAGGCGCGGCGCGGCAGATTTGAAGTCCTTGGGCGCATTCGCGAGCGCCTCCTCCTTATAGACCTTCATGCGAATTGCCGCGTGCGGACAAATCACCGAGCAGTTTCCGCACTGAATGCAGACGGAAGGATCCCACTCGGGGATGAACGCGGCGACATTGCGCTTTTCCCATTGGGTCGTCGCCGTTGGCCAAGTGCCATCGTCCGGGATAGCCGAGACGGGCAGGTCATTCCCCTTCTGAGCGATCATCTTCGCTGTGACGCGCTTTACGAAATCTGGTGCCGCGGCGGCGACTAGCGCGGGCTTTTTGAGTTTTCCCGCGGGCGCATTCGGATACTTTACCTCCTCAATTGCCGCGATCGCGGCATCTATACACTGCCAATTCTTCTGGACGACATCCATTCCCTTCGACGCATACGACTTCTCGGCGTATGCCTTGAGCTCCTTAATGGCTTCCGCCTCAGGGAGAATGCCCGAGAGCTTAAAGAAGGCGGTTTGAAGGACGGTATTCGTACGCGTCCCCATGCCGTTGGCGCGGGCAATCTTCGCCGCGTCAATTACATAAAAACGCAACTTCTTGGCGATAATCACCTCTTCTACCTCGTCCGGGATGTGCTCCCAGACCTGGGCGGCGGGATAGGGCGCGGCAAGAAGGAAGGTTGAACCCGGCTTTGCCGCGGCGAGCACATCGTACTTCTCAAGATAGTTGAAGCAGTGGCACGCCGTAAAGTCCGCCTTATTACAGAAGTAAGGGCTACGGATAACTTGCGGGCCGAAGCGCAAGTGCGAAATGGTGACCCCGCCCGACTTCTTCGAGTCATACTCAAAGTAACCCTGCGCATAGTTGTCGGTGCACGAGCCAATAATCTTAATGGAGTTCTTGTTTGCGCCGACGGTGCCATCCGCGCCAATGCCCCAGAACATGCACTCCTTGCGTCCGCCCGTCGGCACTTCGAAGGTGGCGTCCCCGAGCAAGTAGCGCCCTGTGATATCGTCCACAATGCCGACGACGAAATGGTCGAGCGGCTTTTCAGCGGACATATTATCGTAGACCGCCTTGCACATCTGAGGCGTGAAGTCCTTAGAGCCGAGCCCATAGCGTCCGCCCAGTATCTTCGGCTGCGCGAACGCGGCACTTCCGCACTGGATACCCTGCCCAATCGCGGCGACGACATCTAAGTAAAGCGGGTCGCCCACGCCGCCCGGCTCCTTCGTGCGATCAAGGACGGTGATGACCTTTACCGTGGCGGGGAGCGCCTTAACGAAGGCTTCCGCGGCAAATGGACGGTACAAACGCACCTTGACGAGTCCGACTTTGGCACCCGCCGCGGCAAGTACTTCTACTGTCTCGTGCAAGGTCTCACATCCGGAACCCATCGCGACGACGACATATTCGGCATCTGCCGCGCCGACATAGTCAAAGAGGTGGTAGGTGCGCCCCGTAAGCGCGGCAAGTTTCGTCATGTTCTCCTGCACAATCGCTGGGGTCGCCTCGTAGTACTTCTGGCAGCTTTCGCGTCCTTGGAAGTTCACATCCGGATTCTGCGCGGTGCCGCGCATAGTCGGGTGCTCGGGGTCGAGCGCCCTTTTGCGGAAGTCGGCAATTGCCTCGTCGCTAATCATCTGGCGAATCGTATCCTCGCCAATTTCCTCAATCTTCTGCACTTCGTGGGAGGTGCGGAACCCATCAAAGAAATGGAGAAAAGGTACCTTCGCCTCGAGGGTAGAAGCGTGGGCAATGAGTGCGAGGTCGTGGGCTTCTTGCACAGAGTTAGAGGCAAGCATGGCGAAACCCGTCTGGCGGCACGCCATAACGTCCCCATGGTCACCAAAAATGCAAAGTCCCTGACAGGCAAGGGAGCGCGCCGAGACATGAAAGACGGCGGGGGTCAGTTCGCCCGCTATCTTGTACATATTTGGGATCATGAGAAGGAGTCCCTGCGAAGCGGTGAAGGTCGTTGTAAGAGAGCCCGTCGTTAAGGCACCATGCACCGCGCCCGCGGCGCCACCCTCG
The DNA here is from genome assembly GCA_963600185.1 of Azospirillum sp. 51_20. Classification (GTDB taxonomy): domain Bacteria; phylum Verrucomicrobiota; class Kiritimatiellia; order RFP12; family UBA1067; genus UBA1067. The sequence continues at coordinate 15,853 of CAVCAF010000002.1, forward strand.
GACTCCATTTCTACAATCGTCGGAACCGAACCCCAGATGTTCTTGCGCCCAAGTGCCGCGAATTGGTCGCAACTCTCCGCCATTGGAGAGGAAGGCGTAATCGGATAAATCGCCGCGACTTCCGTGCAAGCGAAAGCAATCTTTGCGACGGCCGTGTTGCCGTCCACCATTATCTTGTTAGCCATAGCTCTAAAGTCTCCATTCGTATACCTCTATTATAGCGAAATCTTGGCAGTCACGCAAGGACAACTTCAGGGACTAGTTTTCGCGCGGCGTTTATGCTATAATACACGGCGCTAAAAGTTATGAGTAATAAGACTAAAGGAATTATCGCCATTATCATAAGTGCGTTTGGGTTCGCGCTTATGGCTCTTTTTGTGCGCCTATGCGACGACTATGGCGCGGCAGTTTCCAGTTTTGAGAAGAGCTTCTTTCGTAATGCCATCGCCCTCCTGCTCGCGATTGTCGTCTTCTTAAGAACACCCGCCCACGGACTCCACGCCCACGCCTTTCAGCCGACAACCCCGCGGCGCAAAGCCTGGCTACTCCTTTTCGCCCGCTCGCTGTTTGGCTCCGTCGGCATCTTCGGCAACTTCTATGCGCTCTCGAAGATCCCGATTGGCGAGGCGATGACCCTTAATAAGACAGCGCCCTTCTTCGCCGTCTTGTTCGCCGGGATCTTCCTCGGCGAGCGCGTCAATCGTCGCCAAGTCCTCGCCCTCGCGCTCGCCTTTACGGGCGCAATCCTCGTCATGAAGCCGGGGTTTGGTGCGGACGAACCTTTCGCCGCGTGCTGTGCCTTGGCGGGGGGACTTGGAGCTGGCATCGCCTATACCTGCGTCCATGAACTTGGCAGGCTCGGTGTCGGGAGCGCACTTATAATCGTCATCTTCAGCGCCTTCTCCTGCCTCTGCGCCGTCCCCTTCATCATTGTGGACTTTACACCGCTTACCCTCGCCCAATTACTCATCTTACTCGGCGCAGGTGTCGGCGCGGCAATCGGACAGTTTGGGGTGACGACTGCCTATAGACTCGCGGAGCCGCGCTCCGTCGCCGTCTATGATTATACGAATATTATCTTTACCTCGCTCTTCGGATACTTCTTCTTCGCCCAAACGCCCGATGCACTGAGCATCCTCGGCTTTGGTCTCATCATCTTCGCCGCGCTCAGCATGAACCGCCGCGCTCAATCAGCCTAAGCGCCAACTGTTTCCATTTTGGAAACAGTTCACGCCAAACTCTAAGCGCCGCGCAGTTAGGTTCGTGGGCGGAAACGCCCACGGTTAGATTCTCTTGACGCGGTCGCCGCGTAAGCGCCAAGCAAAATTGGTGAGTTTAACCTTAAGTTTACTGAGTGCCGTTACGCGCACGGCGAGCGTATTCTCTCGCGTCAGTTCGCGTGAGGCACCGAGTTTACCATTCAAAACAGGCGTAATACGCAGGTAGCCCCCTAAGTTCACCGCGTCACCTTGCTCTAGATGATGCTTTACGAGTTCCATCATAGACTCAAACTGACTTAAAAAGATATGGGGGCGCCCAGTAAAGTACTCACTAGCCTCGCCTTCCTTAAGTAGGTCTTTCATAGACACCGTCTTCTGTCCGACTATGTAAGGATAGGCTAGCGCCTTCTTTTGTCCGGGCAATTGCCGCAAGGTAACATCATATTCTATAACGCTTTTGCTACCGACTTTATCGAGTTTCTTTGCCATTGTGTGCCTCTTTTCGTTGTTTCTTAAGGGAGAATAAGGGTGAGAGTTAGTAAGAAAACGGTCGCGTCTCGGCTTAAAGAAGGTCGCTTGCTAGGAGGAGAAAGGAAAAGTGTCGGGACGGTTTTGAAAAAGCGTCCCGACGGTTTTATAAAAGTGTCGGGACACTTTTTTGAAACCGTCCCGACACTTTTCCTTCATCTTACTTTGTCGCGCCCGTTTTGACGCTTAGACGCGACCTTTTTTAAGCCTTAACACGCCCTAATTACAGCGCGGGGCGGAGGACCATGTTCTTGAAGTCCGCGTCAGAGTGGTCGCCCTGCAGATAGATGAAGCCAGGCACGAACTCATTCGCGTCCACGGCACCACCCGTCACACCGACGACAGGCGTATTGTCAATAATGGTTTGTCCGTTCAAGACAACCGTTAAGTGGCGCTTATAGAGCGTGACACTCACGTGCTGCCATTCGCCCGCGGGCTTTTCCGCGGCAACTTTCGGGACGACGCGTCCGTAGTACGCGGCCATGTTGTGTTCGTTGACGGGCTTACCGTAGCTGTCGACAACCTGGATCTCGTAGCGTCCACGAAGGTACACGCCCGAGTTGGAATTCTTCGGCACGCGCACATCATACTCGAGGTTGAAGTCGTAGAAGTCCGCGCGCTTGGTGCGGAGGTTCACGCCGCCACCTGCCCAAGAGCCGTCCGCCTTGAGCCCGAGCTTGTTAGAAAGAACGCCGTCCTTGAACGACCAGCCGAACTTGCCCGTCTTCTCGATTGCTTCCCATCCGTTGAGACCATCCTTGAGGAGGTCGATAGGCGCGCCGAACTTCGCGTCCTTCGTCGAGGCATTCATGTCAATGGGCGGATTGCGCCAGCCCTCGATCGTGATAATCTTGCCGTCCTTCTCGGTTGCCTTAGCGGTGAGGGTCTTGCCGTTGACCGTGCCTTCAACCTTGAAGCCCCACGGATGATCAAACGAGAACTTGTTGCCCTCGAACTTCGCGTTCTTTACCGGCACGGGCGACGCCCAACGCCAAAGAACGATTGCCTGGGCATTGCCGAGCGCGTCACGCGACGCGAGCATGTGCCCCGCGAACATATTATCATAGCCGAGCTTGAGACCCCAGTTGCCGATAACCGGGTCGCACTTCTCGCACGCTTCGGGCGCGGCACATTTGCACGCGGCGGTCGGCGTCGGGCAGGTGCAAGCAGGCTTAGCGCTTGTCGCCTTAGGCGTACAGCAGGTGCACCCCGCGACTGCCGCGAGTGCTGGGACGATTAACTTTAGGTTCATCTTCGTATTTTCCTTTATTTGTGGAGTTTAGTGATAAAACTTTGATTGGCGTCGCCTTACTTCGCGCCGTTCGTCGCCCAAGTATAGGTCTGGTTCGGGGCGGGCGGGACGTACCCGTGCGTCGAGCCTTGCACCCAGTTAATCTTCTTGGGGCCTGGGATGTTGTTAAAGAGGATGGCGAGTCCGCTCGGCGGGCAGACATAGTCCCCGAGACCCGCGCGGGTGATGATCGTAAGGCAGGTCTTCGGAATGCGCCGCGCCATATTGATTGGGTCGTAATAGCCGAGCCCGGGCGACCAATGGATGTACCAACCGCCGCGCAGGCGCCCATACGCCGTGCCGCCCATATCGCAGCACCATGTAATGCCCGACTCAGCCCGCGTCACATCGCCATCGAGTGCCGCCGCCCAAATCGTCTGCAAGCCGCCTTGGCTACCGCCCGAAGCAATCAGGTCTTTACCATTCCATTCTGGTAGCGACTTCAAGTATTCCAGTGCCCGCATGACCCGCAGCGCCATACCATTAAAGTAGGCAGTCTCTGGGTCCTTATTCTGCGCGGGGTCAAAGGCATAGCTCATGTTGCCACTCTGGATTTCCCAGCCAAGCGCCTTGTAGTAGCCCTCATCCGCACCGAACGCGCCGAGGCGCTGTCCGTGCGCATTAATCTCAAGGACAATCTCATTATCGCGTGCACTCGCTGGCGGATTATGCGGCACGCGGTAGCTGTAACCGTGGGTTTCGAGGCGGCACGGATACTTCTTCTCCGCCGAAGCATCCGCCGGCATTGAGAGGTACCCCGTCACAGGGCGCACCGAGGGACAAGTAATCTCAATCGCGTAAATCCTGCCCTTCTTGCTCGCGACTTCCTTGCGTTCCGCCTTCATAGGCATTGCCGCGAGGCGTGTCTTCTGCCGCGCCCAGAACTCATCATAGTCCTTCGGTTCGGGATAGCCCTGCAACTTCTCAGGTTCAACCCCCGCGCCACCATCAAAGAAGATCTTCGCCGCGTCCCCATGGTACTTCTTATTGTCCTTCGCGTAAGCCTTGCCATTCTTATCGTAAAGCTCGGCATAAATACGCACAAACCCTGGCTCCACGAGACTCGTCTCTATAAGGATAGGCTGATTAAGGACGGCGGGCACTTCGCCTTCCTGACGCTTGCCGTCATCGCCCGTGCGGTTCCACTTAACAATGTATTCGCCTTCGGGGATCGTCGCCTCACCCGTGAGCTTCAGCTCAAAGGACATCTTCTCACCGGGCGCATAGAACGCCTTGTCCTCTAGCGTGCGCCCCCTTAGAAGCACATTATCAAACGGACCTGCCCACGCGGCAAACCCGACCCCAACTGCCGCGATCGCGGCACTTAGTACTTTATCTAACTGCATATCAGCTTTCCTTTATCATCATTATTGATTAAGGATTATACCATATCACGGGAGGCGTTGCAACCCAAAACTGACGAAAGTTGCGCACAAGCGCGGCGAAATTTGCTATAATATCTAACCGTGCGCTCTGCACTAGAGAAGTTTACCGCGGCATGGTCCGCGAGCCTACCCCTCCCATTAGCCGAAGGGGATGTCGCGATTTCGTCCCTAACGGGTTCTGCGGATGCCTTTCTCGCCGCGGCACTTAGCCTAGAAGACGGCACCCCCCGCGTCATTCTCGCGATTACCCCTGGGCTCCCCGATGCCGAACGCCTGACGGATGACCTACTACTTATTACGGAGCGCCTAGATTGCCGCGTCATGAACTTCCCGCCCCTCCTAGAGGATGACCCCACAACCTTGGGTTCGCGCCTTAAAGTTCTCGCGGCACTTAGGGAGGCGGATTCCCTCACGCGTCCCTTAATCATTACGGCGGGCTACCCCGCCCTCGCCGCACCTGTCCCCAAAGGACATGTCGCGACCCTCACCCTTTCTGCCCAAAATGGTAGCCCCCAAGGCAACTTCTCCGCTGTAAAGGAGTCCCTCGTCAAACTCGGCTATAACCGCGCCCCGCTCGTCGAAAAGCAAGGCGACTGGTCGCTCCGCGGCGGAATTATTGATGCATGGTCGCCAGGCGAGGAGTTTCCGCTCCGTCTCGAGTATTTCGGTGAGGAACTCGAAAGCCTACGCCTCTTTGATTGCGCGAGCCAACGCTCCATAAAGTCCGTCCCCGAGGCAACCTTCGCACCCATAAAACTAGAAGAAACGGACGAAAAGACGTGCTTTTTTAATCTTTTGCCGCGAAAGTGCCGCGTTCTCGCCCTGGAGCATAATGCCTATACCTTGCCCGATGAGGCAAAGTCTCTTCGCACAGTTTTCACAGGCGACCCGCCTCCCCCCAATACCCCAACCACACCCTTCCAGACGATTCCCTTACCCGGATTTGCAGAACTTGGCGCGGAAACCGCCCACCACCCCGAACTCTTTACCGAAGCGCGTAAGCGCCTAGATACCCACCTCACCGCGGCAAAATTGCGCGGCGATTGTGTAGTAGAAGTGGCGGAACTCTCAAGCGGATTCGAGTTGCCGGGGCTAATCGTCTGCACCCGCGCCGACCGCGTCTATACGAAACGCATCCGCCGCGCCAAACCTCGTGCGGACTTCAATCGGGGGGCTCGGCTAGATGACTTCGATTCCCTCGAACCAGGCGAATATGTTGTCCATATAGACTATGGTATCGGACGCTACCTCGGCTCCAGCGAAATCCTAATGGACGGCAAGCGTGCCGAGGTTTTCACGATTGAATATGCCGACGGTGCCAAATTACACATCCCTGCCGCCCACGCCCACCTCCTCTCCCGTTATGTCGGGGTCAAGGGCGAAACCGTCAAACTCCACCGCTTAGATGGTGCAAAATGGCAAAAAGATAAACTTTCTGCACAAAAAGCTGTCGCCGATCTCGCCGCGGCACTTCTAGACACCCAAGCAAAGCGTGAAACCGTCCCTGGCTTCGCCTATGAGATCCCCTGCGATGGCTTAGAGGCATTCGAGGCGGACTTCCCCTACGACGAGACACCCGACCAAAAAGCAGCCATTGCCGCGATAAAGACGGATCTCGCCAAAACGCGTCCCATGGATCGCCTGATTTGCGGTGACGCGGGGTATGGCAAAACCGAAGTCGCTATGCGCGCGGCGTATATTGCCGCCCTAAATGGTAAGCAAGTCGCCGTCCTCGCCCCAACAACCGTGCTCGCCGAACAGCATTTCGAGACCTTCACCGTCCGTTTTGAAGGGACTCCCGTACGCATAGAGTCCCTTTCCCGCTTCCAATCTCTTGGCACACGCGAAGGCACCCTGCGCCGACTTGCCGCGGGAACTTGCGACATCATTATCGGCACCCACGCCCTCCTTTCGGAGCGCGTCCGCTTTCATGATCTTGGGCTGATTGTCGTAGACGAAGAGCAACGCTTCGGGGTGCGCCATAAAGAGTTCCTGAAACACTTAAGGGCTACGGCGGATGTCCTTACCCTTTCGGCTACACCTATTCCACGGACACTATACCTCTCTATGACTGGAGCCCGCGACCTTTCCCTTTTGCGCACCCCACCCCGGGAGCGCGTCGCCGTAGAAACTGTCGTTGCCCGTGATAATGACCTCGTTATTGCCCAGGCAATTGATCGCGAAGTTAAGCGCGGCGGACAAGTCTTTTTCCTCCATAATCGGGTAAGTACCATAGAGCGCGTCAAAGCACGCCTCAAGGGACTTTGCCCCGACCTAAACATAATCGTCGCCCATGGACAAATGGATGCCCGCCTCCTCGCCCGAAAAATGCAAGCTTTCGAGCGCGGCAAAGCCGAAATCCTCCTCTCTACTACCATAATTGAGAGCGGAATCGACATCCCACGCGCCAATACGATCCTTATAGACAGGGCGGATACCTTTGGACTCGCCGACCTCTACCAATTGCGGGGACGCGTTGGACGCGCGGCAGTTCCTGGGCGGGCGATCTTTCTTTTACCCGCTACTGGAAATATTGACTCCGAAGCCCGCGAAAGACTCGCCGCCCTTAAACGCCATGGGGGACTCGGGGCTGGATTCAATCTCGCCGTGCGTGATTTGGAATTGCGTGGCGCGGGAGACCTCCTCGGTAAGCGCCAATCAGGTCACATCGCGGCAGTTGGCTTTACACTTTATTGCCAACTTTTACAACGCGCTGTCGCCAAACTGAAGGGCGAAAAGTTGCCAGAAATCGCCGTTGTCACGCTAAATCTCGACTTTATCGACGCGTCCCCCGCTTCGGATGACCTCGAAAGTGCCGCGATGATACCTTATACCTATATAGAGGAAGATGTCCAGCGCCTAAGTTTCATGAAACGCCTCGCCGAAGCAAGTGACCTAAAGTCCCTTACGGAACTCAAAGACGAATTAGCCGACCGCTTTGGTCCCCTCCCCCCAGCCACAAAGCGCCTAATTGCCGTCGCTCAATTGCGGATCTTAAGTGCACAAGCGAAACTCGTCCGTATTGACACGCGCGAAAACAAAGCCTTCTTACGCGATAGGTCTCAGCAAGTCATTGCCGTTATAGACCTAAAAGGCAAGACAGCGGACTCTAAACTCAATGAGATTCGCCGCGCTGTAAAGTCTCAGCTACCTTAATAGCCTGCACCGTTTCGCGCACATCATGGACGCGAATAACCTGCGCTCCATTTAGTGCACACCAGACGGCAAGCCCCACATTCCCGCCTAAGTTCTTACCCGTTACCTTCTCCCCTGTCAACTTCTTAATTATGCGTTTACGGCTAGCCCCAATCAAAACGCGCCCCTTCTTCGCATATTCGGGGAGTCGCCGTAGGAGGTCTAAATCCTCCTCGCGCGTCGTCCCAAACCCAATCATTGGGTCAAGATAAAGCCGCGCCTTAAAGGGTGTAAGGTCAAGTTTAGGGTCATCTTTACACGAAAGCGGCAATACAAGTTCCGCTTTTGGGTAGCGTGCCAGTAGTTCTAGCATTTCAGGGATGGGCTCAGGGTAGACACAATTGAGAATCGTCGCACCATTCTCGAGTGCAAATGCCGCGGTTTCGGGGTGGTAAGTGTCGACTGAAATAGGGAGGTTTACCGCCTTCACGAGAAGAGCCAAAACTGGTTTAAGCCGCGCTATCTCATCTTTCGCCGTAAGGGGTGTCGCCCCAGGGCGCGTGGATTCCGCCCCCAAATCAAGAATTGCCGCGCCTTCTTCCACCATGTTTTTCGCGCGGCGCAGGGCTTCCTCGGGTTTATAGTACATGCCTCCATCCGAAAATGAATCGGGGGTGACATTGATAATGCCCATCACTTGGCAGTTCATAATTAAGCAAACTCCTTTAAAATTGTGTAGATTTCACCGAGTGTCCGCACCTTATTTAGCCGCGCCCGCAACTTTGCCGCGCCCGGACGCCCATTAAAATACCGAAAAAGGTGCGTATGCATCTTTATTGAAGTATATCCATCAAGACTCGGGAGTGGCTCATTCGGGAAGTGCGCGACAAGTTGCTTATAAAAGTCAAGTATAAGCCCAAGATGCCGCGCGGCAAGTTCTCCGCCCTCCGCTCCAAAACCTGCCGCGCCTTTAAGTTTCGCGAAGATATCTGGATGGGCAAGCGCGGCGCGTCCAATAAGAATCCCCGCGACTCCTGTCTTCTCCATTGCCTTAGCCGTCGCCGCGTCCGTCACGGACCCATTACCGATAACAGGGATATGCGCCGCTTCTACCACTTCCGCGAGCCTATCTAGATGGATAGTCCCCCCATGGCATTGGCTCGTATAGCGTGCGTGAAGGAGAAGACCCTTCGCCCCCGCCGCCTCGGCTATGGAAAGTATCTCAAAGATGTTCGTGTTGCCAGGGTGAGGACCTAGGCGCGTCTTTAGCGTCACGGGCAAAGTCGTATTCGCGACCATTGTCTCTAGCAGGCGACCAATTTTGGCTGGCTCTTCCATTAACTTCGCCCCCGCCCCCGCACGAGTAACGGTGCGCATAGGGCACCCCGCGTTAAGGTTGAGTTCCGTAAACCGCCCTAAGTCCGTAATGTACTTCGCCGCGTAGGCAATATCCCGCTCTTCCGCGCCAAAAATCTGGCAGGCGACTGCCTTTTCGGCTGGAAAAGTCTCCAAAAGGCGCAAGGTTGGCTTGTGTCCATGGGCAAGTGCCGCCGCGCTCACCATTTCCGTATAGGTAAGATCTGCGCCCCCTTCTTGACACAGTAGCCGAAAGGGTGCGTCCGTAAAGTCGGCGAGCGGCGCGAGAAAATACTTCATTTAGACGCGGGCGCAGGTTCCTTCGGCTCGGGCAGAGGCGTTAAAAGCGGATCCGAATAAGGTGCAGAAGCGTCCACAACCGCGAAACTCACAAAACTAGGCGCACTCCAGCGCGTCCCTTTCGCCCGCGCATAAACGGCGACATCCACCCGATTCGTAGGCGTAAGTAAGTCGCGCTTAATAACAATACGCGCCATATCCGCGCCTAGGGGCGTCACTTCCGCGGCATTCTTCTCATCTTGCACGACGGCAAAGCGATATTCCTCGCCCCCCGCGGCAGATACTACAAATGTCCGTTGCGGAGCCTCCGCACGCAAAACCGCCGCCCATGCGCAAGGCGCAACATAAGTAAGTTCAGGCCAGGCGGACTCCCCGTCACCCGCGAGTCCCGAAAGCCGTGTTATCGTCGCGATAGACGGCAACTCCGCCTCCGCAAGTGCCGCGGCGGAAGCTTCTAGCCGCTTAAGGTCAAGTCCGTTGGGCGGGAACGCCGTCGGATTCGCCTTCGGTGTAAAGTAGTCCTCGGGATTCGGTGCCGTCTTTAGCGACGCGCGCATAAGCATTTGCAGGACGGGTGCCCACATGCCCCGACGGAGAACCTCCTCGCGAACAGGACGCTTAAGCGCATTCCAAACGCGAAGTGCCGCGCGCAGATAGTACTGATCAGACCAACTCGCCCCCTGCGCAACGAGCCAATAAGGTGTCATGGACGCGAACACATTGCCATTCGTTCCCACGGGCGGATAATCAAATGCCGCGGGGTACACCCAGAACTGGTTGGAGAGATAAAAGTTATGCATGAGCGGCAACCGCCAAGATTGGCTCGTCATAAGTGCACGCGGCAAAGATCGCCAGTAAGGTCCAACCGTCATTGCGCGACTTACATTGCCAATTACAGGATAAGGAAAAGCCGTGTTAGGCGCGTCAAGATCCATGCCATGCTTGCGTCCGTCCAGATCAAACCCAATACTCGTCAGCCCCGGATAATTCGTCACGACGAGCTGGGAGTGCCCACCATCCCGATTAACATAAAGAAGCCCCGCGTACGGCTGATTCGCCATAACCGTAAGCCTCATCTGCGCGTCAAAACAACCTCTATCAAAGTCCCATAAGAGATTCTGTGCGCCAAGAAGTAGCGGCACCCCCGCGACACCTGTCGTATAAGTTACGGCGAGAGGTCCCGTAAAAATCGGGCGGTCACGGATTGAATCGGCGTATTCCAAAAGTTCCTTAAACCGCGGCAAAGCCGAAATGCGCTTTAGGTCATTATCTTCGCGCATCTTCTCTACATCGCGAAACCCGAGGTCAATCGCCTTCTCAAGTTCGTCAAACGCCAGATTGGGATTCTTGCAATAGGCGAGTGAACACGCGAGATTATAATGCCAAGTCGGCTCTTCAGGCAATAACTCCACGCCCTTCTTGCACGACTCAATCATGGTCTCTGTATCGCCCTCACGCAAAGCGACGAGGAACTGATTGCGCAGTGTTTCATGCGTCTTCTGCCGCGCGGGATAATCCCACACCGTAAGAACACCTAACAATAATGCCGCAATTACATTCATTTGCCGAACCTCATCCAATTAGGCAACTTCACGAGCTTCGCCTCACGACTTTGGTTCGTCGCTAATGTCGCCGTCGTACCAATTGAAGGCGACTCAAGCGCGGCTAAACGCGTCATGAGCGTCTGTTGCCGCAAGGCTTGTTGCTGGCGCATACTCTCATTGCGTTGGCGTTCCGTAACCAATTCCTGCTCCCGCAGTTGCAACTTCTCACGCAATTCCTGAGCCTCCACGCGCAATTGCGTAAGATCCTTCATGCTCTCAGCCTGCCGCGACCATTCATCTTGGCGACGCTTAAAGTCATTCGTCATCTCCTGGATACGCGCCTCATAAAGCCGCTTAGCCTTCTCATTCGCCTGCTGTACGTTCTTAAGCTCTTCTCGCAATTGTGCCGTTCGCGGATCTTCTGGACGATTCACGAGCGCCCGCCGCGTCATTTCTTCAGCGTCCGCCCCCGCCTGCTTTACGAGTTCACGACGACGCGCGAGAAGGCGATCGATGCGGGCTTCAGCGCGTTGCTTAAAGTCCGCGAGTTCCTTCTTCTCTGCTTCCAAAACCGCGTCAATCTCGCCCGCTTCTGTCGTGATTAAACCATAGACTGCCGCTTGGATGTTGGCAATTTCGCTGGCGGTCTCGGGCAAGCGGCGCAACTCTGTCTCAAGCGCGACAATCTGCTCGCGCATTTTCGCCTCGCGCGAACTCGCATCCTGCGTTTCGGCAAGGAGCTTATTCTGCAACTCCTGTTCACGCTGCGCGGCAGATTGTGCCGCGTCATCAAGGCGTTTTTGCAAATCAGCCGTATGACGACGCTCTTCCTCAAGTAAGCCTTCCAACTCCTTTACGCGCGTCTCATCGACGACTTTCTTCTCCACTATCTTCTCAACAATCTTCTCAACTTCAACGGGAACTTCCACGCGCTTTTCTATTATCTTCTCAACGACCTTCTCCACAACGCGCACAGGCTCTTCGGGGACTTCTTGCGCCTCAGCTGGGGGTTCAGGTGTCGGTTCCTCTTCTTTCATAGCCTCAGGACTCGGCTCTTCAACAATCTCCTCAACGACTTCCTCTTCAAAAGGTTCACGCGTCTCAATCATTGTCGCGTTTGGCGGGAGACGCCCCGAAGCGAGAAGCGCTTCCGCCGCCTTCTTATTAAACGGACCGCGCGGCGTGCCGTCCCCTAAATCAATCGAGAAGCGCATGTCGAGAAACGGAACTTCCTCCACGCGTTGCCAAACGACTTGGTCTTCAGAAACTTCTTGTCCAGGCTGGATGCGCCCAAGTTGCGCCCACTCTATAAGGCGCTCGCGCGTTTCAGGCCCGAAGGTTTCATCTTGCGTGCGCAAGTACCATGTTTTGTCGTTCATGATTTCCTCCTACTAAAAATACCAGCTAAGCCCGCGGCATTATGTTGCTGACGCGCGACTTGGGCGAGTTCACGCTGTGCGGCGGCTTCCAAAGCGGCGAGGCGTGCACGATCAACTTTCGCGAAAGGCCCCGTCTGAGGTGGTGGAAGCGAAGCCTCGGTCGGCGACTGCGCCGCCTCAACAATTGCCGCGCGCGGCGGAGGCTCAACCTCAATTATGCGCTCGACGATCTTCTCAACGGGGACTTCCACGCGCTTTTCTACAATCTTCTCAACGACTTTCTCGACTATCTTCTCGACAACAACTGGCTCAGGGTCTTTGTCTACTGGGAGAAAATGCCGCCGATACACATTCGCCTGCTTGGGTATTTCGCCTGCCGTCGCGAGGCGAATAACTACCGCACGATTGAAAGGACCGAAGAACTTACCCGGCTCAGCTTCCACTACCCAGCACATCTCGAGCTCAGGCATCATCTGCGCGGGAATCCATTGTCGCCTATCACGCGACACAAAACCAGTAGGGTCAACGCGCCCTTCTTGCGCCCAAACCTTTAGTGTTTCACGGTCGGCTGGACCATACACCTTGCCATTCGCGGAACGGACATACCACTCTTCTGCTTCATTCATACACCTCTATTATAGCAAAACGGCGCGTATTTTGGTATAATTCTCTTTATGCAAACTTCAACTTTTTTTGCGCGCACGGAACTCATGCTTGGCGCGGCACTTATGCAACGCCTTGCCGCGACGCGTGTAGCGCTCTTCGGTACGGGCGGCGTCGGCAGTTGGTGCGCCGAAGCCCTCGCGCGGACGGGTGTCGGTAAGCTCATGCTCGTTGACTCCGACTGCGTCGCCGCTTCTAACATCAACCGCCAACTCATGGCGACGACCGAAACGATCGGTGAACCCAAGGTTGAAGTCCTCGCGCGTCGCCTAAAAGCAATCAATCCCGCGCTCGAACTCGACATTCGCCGCGTCGTTTATGACGCGACTACGGCAGACTCCTTTAATCTTGAAGGCTACGACTATGTCATGGACGCGATAGACTCGCTCACCGAAAAAGCCGCGCTCATTCGCCACGCGCTTTCAATCCCTACCGTCACGCTCTTCGCCTCAATGGGCGCGGCACTTAAGATGGATCCTGCCCAAATCCGCACGAGCCGCTTCCGTAAAGTGGAAGGCGACGGACTCGCCCGCGCCCTGCGCCAGAAGTTCCGCAAGACGGGCGGCATCCCCGCGCGCGACTTCCTTTGTGTGTGGAGTCCTGAACAGCGCACCAACCGCGGCACTTTTCAAGAGGAAGCCGCGTCAATAGGCGAGCAAGATTGGAACGCGAGGAAAGCGCGTATTAACGGCACCGTCGCTCATACGACAGCCATCTTCGGGCTCACCCTCGCGAGCCTCGTTATTCGTGACCTCGAAGCGAAAACGAGCGACTAGCGCGTCCAAATACACATACCTATCTCTATACGCGAAGGGTTGATGATATTACCGGGTATCACCTTATCGCGAATCGTATAGTAAGTATCAAGGTCGTTCCATTTATTGCCCACGAGTTGCAGGGCTGTCACGCCTTTTGAGACGCGTCCCCGCGCCTTATAGCCACGCGCCTTTAGTTCCGCGACATCTTTCGGCGGCAGGCGAATAGAGGAACTCGTCTTAGGCTTCGCTGAAGCAGTTCCCGATTTGTAGGCGACGGACTTCGCATTCGGTGCGGGGTAAGTCGACCGCCAAGTATCCACATTCCCATAAAGCACCTTCTCTAGATAAGGGTCGCCGACAATAAGGCGCTTCGCGCGTGTATCCGCGTCATAGGCGGGGCGCGAAGTTAAGCCGAGAACGCGGCGGACGCTTGGCATGGCGAAAAGCATGCCGCACCGCTTGCGTCCGCGATGTTTACGCTTTTGCCATTTATTGGGTGCGCCGTATGCGACATGGCTATGGCAAACGACTTTATCATCACTTAGATGATACATCGCCTGTAATTCCTTTACAAGCCGTGCAATCGCCTTCAGCTGAATAAGCGGCATGGGCTTATCGTGATAGCCGACGCACTCAATACCAATCGAGAACTTGTCAACATCTTCCTTGCCCTTCCACATAGAACGCCCCGCATGAAACGCCTCACGATCACGGTCGACAATACGATAAACGGAGCCTTCCTCCGTGACACAAAAATGACATTCGCCGCGCTCCGAAAGTTTATTAAGCGAACCGCGTGCCGCGGCTTCAGTCGTATGTAAGACGATGAGTTCCGTTGAGGAACGGATGGCGCGTTCAGGGTTTCGCGGGCTTCTATAGCGATTAGAAGCGTCAATCGCGAAGGCGGGAGATGCGACGAAAAGCAAGAGCGCTACGCATGTCCCCGCGAAAAGTCGCCGCCTGCACTCTCCCCGCTTCTTCATCCCAGCCTCACATTAGCGTAAGAGTACTGCCGCGTGGACGACAATGCCGCGCCCCGCGCCTACATCATCCATCTTCTCATTCGTCTTACCCTTGACGGATATCGCCGATACTTCTACGCCCATTATCGCGGCGAGGCGTGCGCGGATTTTCTCAATGTGGGGTCTTAAGCGCGGCGCTTCACAAATAACTGTCGCGTCAAGGTTTTCTATTTCATAGCCTGCCGTGCGCACTTCCTCAACTGCCGCGGCGAGTAACTTCGCTGAGTCTGCCCCAGCCCAGCGTGGGTCGTTATCGGGGAAGTGTGAACCAATATCCTCATGGGCAATCGCCCCGAAGAGCGCGTCAATGATAGCATGAATAAGGACATCGCCATCCGAATGCGCCTTAAGTCCAGACGCATTCGGGATGAGCACGCCGCCTAGCACCAAAGGCCGCGCGGCATCAAAAACATGCGAGTCGTATCCATACCCGATTCGCATTAGACAAGCGCGAGATTCGCGAGCGTCCCACGCAAAATCGCGCGATTCGCCTCAGTCGTTTCACAAAGTGGCAGACGGAATGCGCGCGCAATCTGTCCGCGAAGTGCCAGTGCCTCTTTCACCATGACGGGGTTCGTATCGATGAAGAGGTTGTGGAAGAGCGGATAGAAGCGTTGATGCAATTTACGCGCCGCGGCGAAATCTCCCGCGAGCGCAAAGCGCACCATATCGCCCATTTCTTTCGGGATGACATTCGAGGCAACCGAAATCACGCCCTGCGCACCGACGGAAATCATTGGCAGCGTAAGCGAATCATCGCCCGAGAGCACCGTGAAATCAGGCACAAGGTTCTTAATCGCCGAGACGCGCTCAACCGAGCCCGCCGCTTCCTTTATCGCGATGATATTCTCGTGTTTGGCGAGACGCGCGACGACATCCAGCGGAATCTCCTTGCCCGCGCGTCCTGGTACATTGTAAAGGACGACAGGTAAACCAAGGTCGGCGACAGTCATGAAATGGCGATACAGACCTTCCGCATTCGGCTTATTGTAGTAGGGTGTTACCTGCAAACACGCGTCCGCACCGCCAATCGCGAGGACGGCTTTTGTGAGCGAAACCGCTTCCGCCGTCGCGTTCGCACCCGTACCCGCGACAATGCGGCACTTACCCGCCGCGAACTCAATCGTCTTTTCTATGACTTTATGATGTTCTTCGGGCGAAAGTGTCGGCGATTCGCCGCTCGTACCTACCGAGCAAATGCCTTCAACGCCCGCGGCAGTTTGTGCCTCAACGAGTGCTTTGAGTGCCCCATAGTCCACCGCACCTGACGCCGTGAAAGGCGTCACCAGTGCCGTAATCGTACCTTTAAGTTCCATAAGCGCGAAACCTCCTCGACGCGAATACCTTAACCGTTACGCTTCTCGAAATCTTTCATGAAGCCAACGAGAGCTTCCACGCCCGCCATGGGGAACGCATTGTAGATTGTCGCGCGAATGCCGCCGACCGAGCGATGACCCTTAAGGGAGCTCATGCCAAGCGCCTTCGCCTCTTCCACAAAGAGCTTGTCGAGGTCGGCATTGGGTGTCGTGAAGGTGACATTCATATTCGAGCGGAACTCTGGGAGCGCAGTGCCCTTATAGAAGCTGCTCGCGTCCAATACATCGTAAATCTTCTTCGCCTTCTCATCGTTGAGCTTGAAGAGATTCTCTTTACCCATCTTCTTCACCCACTTCACGACCTGCCCGAAGACATAGATCGTGAAAGTCGGCGGCGTATTGTAAAGCGAGTTGTTGTCCGCGTGGGTGCGGTATTGAAGCATCGTCGGGATCTTATCAATGCCCTTGGCGACGAGAGACTTCTTAATCGCGACGACGGCCATACCCGCGGGCCCGAGATTCTTTTGTGCACCCGCGTAGAAGAGGTCAAACTTCGTATAATCACGCGGCGAGCTAAGAATGTCGGACGACATATCCGCGAAGAGGAGTCCCTTTACCTCAGGGATCTTCTTAAGTTGTGCACCCGAAATCGTCTCGTTCGTGCAAATATGGGTATACGCGGCGTTATCCGAAAACTTCCATTCGTTCTCGCGCGGCATACGCGTGGGGATATCTTTCGCACAGTCCGCGACGACATTCACCGTCGCCCCACGGCACGCGGCGACTTTCAACGCCTCTTTCATCGCCTTGCCCGACCAAGTGCCCTCATTCGCATAGTCCGCCGTCGCGCCCGCACCCAAGAAGTTCATCGGGATCATCGCGAACTGCATTGACCCACCGCCCTGAATAAAGCAAACTTGGTAGTCGTCACCGATTCCCGTTAGCTCCTTAAAGTCGGCAATCGCTTCCTCATGAATCTGATCATAATCTTTGCCGCGGTGGGACATTTCCATAACGGACATCCCGCAGCCTTTGTAGTCCACTAAATCATTCTGCACCTGCTGGAGAACCTCTAGCGGTAATGTAGCTGGACCTGCCGAAAAGTTATATGCTCGTGACATTTCTATTCCTTTCAAAATTACTCCCTATATTATATCCTTTATGTGCCTCTTTCGCAAGAGCAAAGATGAGCCGTTAACCTTTACTTCTAGGCTTCGGAGGCTTAGAGGGTTAGCGTCCGACTGGACTGAGTATCGCGGAGAAACCACCACCCGCGAGCATCTCCACCGACAGCGACTCACCCTTCTTAACGCGGCGCTCTTCGTGTTTCACATCATCGCGCCACAGTTCAAGCGTATACTCTACGCCATCCGTGAGGAAATCGAGCGCGAACGCGGCACTTTCAGGCGCTTCACCACAAAGTCCAGCCACATACCAAGTCGTCCCTTGGCGACGGGCAACCACCATCTTCTTGGCGATTTCGCCCACGGGGACAACCGTATCTTCGTAAGTCATGGGCAAACGCTTTACAAAGTCGAAGATACCTGCCGCGTTCGCAACAGTTTCTTCTACCGTCTTATCATTAGGCCAGCGCACAACGGCGGTAGGCCCTGGATAAACGAGGAGCATTGCCGCGAAATGTGCACGCGTACGGTTCTTCTCAAAGATACGCGGCGTATAATCAAAGGGACCCGCCAAGCATCGCGTGAACGGCAAGGCACAATCCTGCCGCACAGGATGTCCGCCTTCTTCGCCGCCGCCACCCTCGGTAATCATGACATTCGGCCACGTGCGCTCAAAGCCATCTGGAATCTGTTCGTCATGGATGTCGAGCCAGAGGTGGTGCTTCGCGGCAGTTTCTGCAAGACGCCGCAGGGCATCCGTCGCGTCTTGCGATCCGTAAGAGACGAAACCTGGCTTAAGCCCCGCGACACCCCAACTCTCATAAAGCGCGAAAAGCTTCTCGATGTCCACTGCCTCAATGACGAGTCCATGCAAATAGAGGCAAAGCCCCATATCCATCGCCTTCAAGTCACGCGCCAAGGCGGGAATATCGAGCGCAACATCCTTGCGCCCCGCGTTCTTAAATTGTGCCCAAGTCGGATGGTACGGAACATACCCGACGGCGGTGCGGAACGGGTTCGCGTAGGTATTCGTTACCCAATCGGTCTTATCCGCGAGGTCGGGTCGCTGTTTGCGGAAGAAGTCGCGCTCAGAGTCCGTCCATAGTCTCTCAGTACCATACCAGCCCCAGTCAATCTGCAAATAACGGATGCCCGCGGCGTTTTTCACGATTTGCGCGTCCTTAAGAAGTGCCGCGTTCTGAAGGAGACCAAAGTCACGCGTGGCAAGTCCCGGCTTCACCCAAGAAGCCGCGTCGGGGACGGCGCACGGTGCATTCAAGCTCTCCACAAAATAGGCGCGCTCGATGAGTCCGCCCGCTGAAGGCGCGAGCAAAACCGCCCGCCAAGGTGAAAGCGCCTCATTCTCTCGCCCAAGCTTTGTACCATGCGCGAAGACACTCATGAAACCGCCACGCCCATTCACCTTTAAGAATGACCGCGGCCAATTTTTCGTCTCCGCTTCTAAGATGCTGAGGTAAAGCCCATCGGGTGTACGCATAGTAAGCGGCATCCGCCACTTCGCCGTGCGAGAAAGTTCCGCAACAGGTGTCGGCTCGGCGGGATAGGTCGCTTCCGTCCCTGGAATTGCCCACGCGACAGTCCCTTCTGGCGGTTGTAGCTCCGTCACTTCGGACGCAATCTCGTCAAGGCTGTAAGTCTCCATCGGCTTCAGATAACGGACGGCTACGCCTTCATCCGCAACGCGCAAAATAACCGTGAGTGCCGTTTGGTCTTCCCCACGCCGCGCGAGTGTAATTTTCGCCTCATTATACGATTCGGAATACTCAGACTTGAAGCCCCAAATCGGCTTCCAAGTGCCGCGGTGCTCGCTTTGAGTTGTGGACTTAACCTGCAATCCACCCTTCAGCCCCTTTGGCCCCACCGTAAGCCGTCCAGCAGAGCGTCCCTCATAGGTAAGATCGGCGAAAGGGACATTCCCCTTCACATCAAATGCCGCGGCAATCTTCCCGTCGGGAGAAGAAACCAAAAGCGAAGCAATTAACAAACTAATCATAGCTATTTCCTGTTACTCCTGTCACATTTTGTCTGCTATTATACCATAATTAGCCCCCAAACACTAGGAGAGGCTGTGAAGAAATTAGCCCTCTTGTACTGTTTTAGACAGGATTTACAAAATTAACAAGATTCTTTATCTCACCCGAGAGGCTCGAGAGACCACAGAGATTTTTAAGTTGAAGTGCCAAGTTGAAGTTGAAGAGTGGCGGCGGCAAAACCGCCTTAATCCTGTCTAAAAGACAGAACAAAAGATTATCAATTCCTTTCTTCAACTTCAACTCCCTACTTCAACTAGCGTAAAGCCTCTGCGAGCTCTGCGACTCTGCGTGAGCAAAATAAGAGCCCAATCCTGTCAATCCTGTTAATCCTGTCTAAAACTCAAGCGCCAAACTTTTTGCCGCGTTTGGCGTAGAGCGCGGCAAGGGTCTTATAGTCGTCGCGGCAGGGACGCTGGGGGGCGATCCAGCCAATATGGCGCATACGCTCTGCCGTGCGTTCCATGGCTTCGGCGACTCCCTCGATTGTCGTGCCGAGGAGGTCCGTTAGGATTTGCCAATGGGCGAGGGCACTTTCTGCATACGCGGCGAGCTCAAGGTCTAAAGCCCGCATTGCCGTTGGGTCGGTCGGCCCAGTTTGTCAATTGAAAAGTCCGTACTCTAGATAATGGGGTGGTTTTTGATTTGCCAAATACTGTCCGCTTTCTAGCCTTTCATTTCGGCGCGATAT
>CAVCAF010000003.1:0-33107 GCA_963600185.1 Azospirillum sp. 51_20
AGAAGATTTTGCAAAAGGCGTGCGCGAAGATTCGAGATTGGGGCAATCAAGCGGAGATGATAACGAAGCGAGGGGCTATCTTCGAAGCCTTAAATGAATTTCTTCTACGGTTTGAGAGACTACAACAACCTCTATTGATTCAGCCTATATGGAAGACCCTTGGCAAAGAACCTAAGTTAGCAGAGAATTGCCTTGATGTTTTTACTTGGACAGATTTCGCGTTGGCGCGATTACTGTATGATATTTCAACCAGTGCACGGAATGAGAATGTAATAACAAGACCGCAGCGCGCCTTATTGAGATTAGCGCGGTTTCTATATGAGTTTTCAAAAGTGGGCAAGGTCTATCAACAGCCCATTTATGATGGGATGACTTTTGACACGCTCGGCGATAAAGAGTTTGCTGTAAACGGACATAAGACCAATAAATATATGTCTTGTGCGCGTTTGGTTAAGCCGATTGTTCAAAAGAAAGAAATTAAGAGTATCGTACTTGGTGGCGGGCAGAAATATCTTAGCCCCGAGCGGCGGTTTGACGCAATACTGTTTTTCTCCACAGATATTTTTGAGGACTAAATGAGAATTGTTGATTTATTTTGTGGTGGCGGCGGTCTCTCGTATGGGTTAGAGCAGGCTGGGCACACGATTGTCGCGGCTTATGATTGCTGGCAACCGGCTCTTGATTTTTATAATCGGAACATGCCTAGTCATCACGCGTACAAGCTTGATTTGTCAGATGTCGCGCGGTCTGTCGCGGAAATCGTGCGTTGGGAGCCGGACGCGATCGTTGGGGGTCCACCCTGTCAAGATTTTTCATCCGCGGGCAAGCGTAATGAGAATGGTGGGCGCGCGAGTTTGACAACGGCGTATGCGCAGATTGTAGCCGCTGTTAAGCCCAGAATGTTTGTGATGGAAAATGTTGGACGCGCTATTAAGACTAAGATTTATCGGCAAGCCTTGCGCACATTAAAAGAGGCTGGCTATGAATTAGCAATTGCCGTATTAGACGCTTCGCTTTGTGGTGCGCCTCAGACAAGACGGCGTATTGTCGTCGTTGGAGGACTAGGGATTTCCGTCTCGGAGATTATCGATATTTATCGCGCAAATCAGGCGCAAAAGCCTATGACGATACGCGATTATCTAAAGGATGAATTGAAGTTGGATTATTACTACCGACATCCGCGTAGTTACGCGCGAAGAGGCGTTTTTAGTGTTGATGAGCCTAGCCCAACAATCCGTGGCGTGAATCGTCCTATCCCACTAGGGTATCCTGGGCATAAAGGAGATGCCGTAGCGATTACAACGCCTGGCTTACGACCGCTTAGCACGAGAGAACGTAGTAGAATACAAACATTTCCGCCAACGTGGGATTTGTGTGGACGCAAGAGTGATGTAGAGCAGATAATTGGGAACGCGGTACCCTGTGCATTAGGGGCGTTTATCGGGCGAGCCTTAAATGAGTTTGAGGCGATGCCGCATGTTCGCGCACATTCCGCCCCCAATTGCGCTTCTGTATTTACGCAATATAGCGAAAAGCGTAGCGATGATATTAGCGAGGTAAAGCTGGAAGGGCGTGAAGAGGTGAAGTCTTTAAAAATTAGATCGTTAATAGAGACTCCACCGCTTCATGTGTTTTGTCATCCAGAACCCGTGCAAATGCTTTTCTCGGTTTAAGAATATTCCTTAAGCGTGTGGGCGTGTTTGGTGATTTCACGCTTAACAGCATCGCGAAAACTAGTGAAGTTAGCGTAGTTCGCGAGCCCGTGGGTTTCTTCGATGGCGCGGCAGGCATCGGTTGTAGCTTGGCGCGGGGGTGTGCCGTCACGGACGAGTTGCCAATATTTCTCCACTGCTTTTATAACTAATTCGTTATTACGCGCGGAACGAAGTTGTGGGGCTTTGTAGTCGCCGTAGAAGTGTCTAGTCAATGTTTTTATAGCCGTGCCTACAGCGTTCACCGCGCGTGTATTGCGCTGGAGCGACTCTGCAATTTCCGTATTCGCCGCGGTTGCGGTTGGGGTGAGGGGGGAGAGGGTAGCGAAGGCGGAGGGGGTGAGAGAGGGGGTGCCTGTTGCGGAGAGAGACAATACTTCCGCGAAGGTGAAGGTTGGTTGGCGGGCAAGCTCGGACTCCTTTAGGGCGCGGATAGAGCCTGTGAGGAGGATGTAGGGCGCGTGGGGCGCGGCAGAGCGTGCGCGCTCAAGGAGATCCGTCGCGGCACGCGTTTGCAGATAGACGCGGTGTCCTGCGAGCGCAGGGTGTGCGCTCACCCCCAGATACCAAGTCGCGTCATTGACTTCTTGGATCTTCTCACACGCGAGCAAGCCCCGCAAGATTTCCGCCATGCGTTCGGGATTATACCGCCAGACGCTCAGCATTTCGTGCGTGGGTTTGAGGGGCTGGGCGGAACCCGGACAAAGCGCGGTGAAAGAGCCGTCCTCCTCTTCAATGACTTCGCGCTCAGGGTCGTCACAGCAGGCGTGGGGACAGTTATAAGTTGCGCTTCGGCGTGCGTAGGTAAGGAGTCCGCTTTTAATGAGTGGATGTGCCGCGCCGCGTCCCTCTAATTCAGGATAGTACCATTCGAGGGGCGCGTAGCGGTCATTTAGTTTCTCGGTGAGCAATTCAATTGGCGACATCATTAGTTGTGCGGCAGATGTTGTGATAGTTGAGGAAGGCGCGGAGCATTTTCTGGACTTCGCGTGAGGTTGTGTTAAAGCCCGCGATTGCCGTCTCGGAAATGCGGAAGAGGCGCGTTGCGTTTCTGCGGTGCGGCGAATCGTAGGTTAGGCGCAGGTAGACGCGTGTTACGAGGGTGTTCGGGGAGCGCAGGCGGTCCTCGCCAATTTCTGTGCGGATAGCCGCTTGCAGGTCGGCTTCCTTCTCAACATAGGTGCGGCGGCTTTTGGTGTTGAGCCTTAGTTCGAGCCCGACAATCACGGCGCGGCGCAATTCAGGCAGATTCGGAGGGAGGGTAAGTTCCCACGCGAGCTTCCACTTTTGCAGGGTGTATTTAACCGCGTCCATGCGCGAATAGGCATTCGCACCGAAGAGGGCGTTCGCGAGGTCTTCCGCGAGAATGCCGCGGTTGAGGGTGGAGCCGTCGTAGAGGAGCCCGAGGCGTGCGAGGTCGTAGTCAAACGAGAGAACGACCTTGAAAATGGGCGAGCCATTAAAGGTTTTGTAGCCCTTGGTTTCGTCCAGCCACAGGGTCAGGTCTTCCTTGTGGTCCGTCAGGTAAAAGACGATAGTCTCGGTCTCTTCCACGCTATAGCACTCGCTTTTGCAGTGATAGCCGCGGTATTCGTAGTGCTGGAAGAAGTCCATAGCGACGCGCTCAAGTGCCGCGGCGCGTGCGGTAATGAGTCCGCGTGCGGGTTCCGTGTTGAACTTCAAGTCAAAAGAAGCCCAATCACTGAGTTTTTTAGCATTTAACTCGGCGCGGGCGAGGACCTTGTTCCAGAAGATTGTGCCGCGTGTCGCATAGCACCATGCCGCGAGGGTGGGGGCGGTAAAGTCGCTAATCTCGGCGGGTAATTCTACCTTATATTCGCTCAAAAGTGCACGGATATCGCGAATATTGCGCGGCTCTTCGCCGACGGACGCGATTTCCTCGAGTGCCTCACCGAGGGTTTGGAGGTCGGCGGGCTCTAACTTCGCGAGTGCCGCGTAGAGGGGCTCGGGTTTTCGGGGTGAGAAAGTTTTCCAGGTCTCCTCAAGAGCTGGAAGAGCCAATTTCTGGAAGAGTGCCTCGAGCACTTTTCTATCTATTTTCTTAATAATTTCGTTAATTTTATGAGTTTCAGACATGACGATTTACTCCCTAAGAGAAAGGAACATATTTTACCATAAATCTGCCGCGCGGACAAGGGGGAAAATTGAAAATCTTTACCCCGATTTTGGGACGCTATACTAGCCCAAAAACTTGGTCTTCTCTCTTGTACTTGGACGCAAAATATGGTATCATATAGGTAGAAACTTGATGAAAGAAGTCTTATGGAATCGATTCAATTAAAAGAGGCTACATCTTGCCGCTGGGACGCGGCAAGTTTGGGTGAGATTATGCTACGGTTTGACCCGGGTGACGGACGCATCCATACGGCGAGGGAGTTCCGTGTTTGGGAAGGTGGCGGCGAGTATAATGTCGTGCGTGGGCTTCGGCGGTGCTTTGGTTTGCGGACTACGGCGGTGACGGCGTTTGCCGAGAATCCCGTTGGGCGACTCGTTGAGGACTTTATGCTTCAAGGGGGCGTGGATGTCTCGCACATTAAGTGGCTACCCTATGATGGCATTGGGCGCGGCGTACGAAATGGTCTTAACTTCGTAGAGCGCGGGTATGGATGCCGCGGGGCGCGTTCGTGTGCCGATCGTGGGCATACGGCAATTGCCGCGCTGAAGCCAGGCGACGTTGATTGGGAGACTCTCTTTGGCAAGGAGGGCGTGCGCTGGTTTCATACGGGCGGCATATTCGCCGCGCTTTCTGAGACTTCGGCTGAAGTTTGCATTGAGGCCCTCAAGGCGGCGAAGAAGTATGGCACGGTGACGAGCTACGACCTCAATTATCGTGCGTCGCTCTGGAAGTCCATTGGCGGACAGGCTAAGGCGCAAGAAGTGAACCGCGAGATTGCTAAGTATGTGGATGTCATGATTGGCAATGAGGAGGACTTCACCGCGGCACTTGGGCTCAAGGTTGAGGGTGTGGACGCAAACTTGACCGCGCTCCCCGTGGACTCGTTCGCACGGATGATTGATTCGGCGCGGGCTCTCTACCCGAACTTCAAGGCCGTCGCAACGACGCTGCGGGCGGTGAAGAGCGCGACGATCAACGATTGGAGTGCGCTTTGCTGGTACAAGGGCAAGCTCAATCAGTCCGTACAGCGTCCAGGACTCGAGATTTACGACCGCGTGGGCGGTGGCGATTCATTCGCTTCGGGGCTCATTTATGGGCTTATGACTTACGATGACGGTGCGAAGGCGGTGGAATATGGCGCGGCACATGGTGCGCTCGCGATGACTACGCCTGGCGATACCTCTATGGCGACGAAGGCGGAAGTCGAGAAGCTCGTCGGTGGCGGTTCGGCGCGGGTTGACCGCTAATCAAGGACTAAAGATACAAAGTCATGGAATCGCAAGCGTCATTAGCAACTACGATCTTACGCGCGACGGGGCTTTATTCTGAGGAAGTACTCGCGCGTATCCTCTCGCAGCGTGCGCAGAATCCTGGCATGGGACTCGCCGAAGCCGCCGTTAAGTTTGGTGGGGCGCGTGAGGGCGACTTTCTCGCGGCTGTTGGACGCGTGCTAGGGCTTG
This sequence comes from Azospirillum sp. 51_20, assembly GCA_963600185.1. Lineage (GTDB taxonomy): Bacteria > Verrucomicrobiota > Kiritimatiellia > RFP12 > UBA1067 > UBA1067. The sequence goes on from CAVCAF010000003.1 coordinate 5,310, forward strand.
ACACGGTCAATCTTGAGGAGAAGTCGCCGAGTCCCGAGGCTTTGACGCGGCTCCCCGCGAGCGCGGTTTACCAGTATAATGTGTTGCCGTGGCGCGTGGATAGCGCGGCACTTACGGTCGCCGTGAGCGATCCCTTCGACACCCATGCGGCGGATGGGCTCCGGCTCGTCGCGCATATGCCTATTCGCGTCGTTCTCGCGGCGAAGGAGACGGTCGACAAGGCGATTAAGAAGTACTACGGTGTTGGCGCGGACGCCATCGAGAAGATGATTGGCGATGGGCGCTACAATGTGGATGACGACATTGGCACGCTTACGACGATTAATGTTAACGAAATGGGCGAGGAAGCTTCCATCGTCAAGTTCGTTAACCAGATTATTGCCGAAGCCGACCGCCAAGGCGCGACAGATATCCATATCGAGCCGCAAGAAACTGAGTTGCGTATTCGCTATCGCATTGACGGTATGCTTCATAAGGTGGATGTGCCGCCGCAACTCAACCGCCTGAAGTCCGCAATCATTTCGCGTATTAAGGTTATGGCGAACCTAGATATTGCCGAGAAGCGTCTGCCGATGGATGGCCGTATTGGTATTCGTATTGGCGGACAAGATATCGACATCCGTGTCTCGACGATGCCCGCGGCATATGGTGAGTCGGTTTCGCTACGCTTACTCGCGAAGAGCGGCAACTTCGTTAAGATGGGCGATTTAGGGTTTAATGCGCGTGATTTCGCGGTTGTGAATAAGATTATTCACCGTCCGAACGGAATCTTCCTCGTCACGGGACCTACGGGCTCAGGTAAGTCAACCTCGCTCTATTCGTTCCTGCACGAAGTGAACACGATAGATGTACGCATAATGACGGCTGAGGACCCGATTGAATATCACATGGCGGGCATCAACCAAGTGCAAATGCAGTCCTCCATCGGCATGACTTTCGCGCGGGCACTGCGAGCGTTTTTGCGTCAAGACCCCGATATTATCATGGTCGGCGAAATCCGTGACCGTGAGACGGCAGAAATCGCGATTAACGCGTCCCTCACGGGTCACATGGTGTTCTCGACATTGCATACAAACGACGCGGCGGGTGCTTTCCCGCGGCTTACGGATATGGGTGTTGAGCCATTCTTAATCGCGTCCGCTGTGGCGGGGGTTATGGGGCAACGCCTTTGCCGTCGGCTGTGTCCCGCGTGTCGGCGCGAGGTGCCGCTTGATAAGAAGTACTATACGCTTAATACGCCGCCCGAGAAGGAGACGGTGTTTGAGCCAGGCGGATGCGACAAGTGTTCGCGCACGGGCTACAAGGGACGCCGCGCACTCTTCGAGGTACTGGAAGTCGACGAGGAAATCGAGCAGGCAATTGTCCAGCGCAAGAACGCTTCCGAAATCCGCAACCTCGCGCTTGCGAAGGGCATGAAGACCCTGCGCGAGGATGGGTGGGCGAAAGTCTTCGCGGGCGTGACGAGCGTCAAAGAAATTATCCGTGTAACCGAGGAGCAGTAAGCGCGTTCATGGCATTAGGCGGCGAGTTACGACAGAAGATTTCGCAGTCGCAGATTATCGCGCCGCAAATGCGCAGGAGCTTGCATTTGCTCTCGCTGAGCCTGCCTGAATTGCGCACAGAACTTTACCACGAGATGGCGACTAACCCCATCATTGAGGATGTCAGCTCGCCCATTGAGAAGGAGACCATTTCGCACCAAGAAGACATGTGCGAGGCTGAGGAGAAGTCCTACGAGAGCGACTACACCGAGGATGACGATATCCCCGAAACGACTTACACGGCGGATGCGGACGCCCTCGATCGGCGGCAGAAGTTCTTTGATTCCCAAACTCAGGAAGAGACGCTCGAGGAGCACCTCAGAAATCAACTGGGCTTTTCTAATATTGCGCCCGAGGATAGGGTGCTCGCGGAAATCTTGATAGGCGAACTTGATAACAACGGACTTTTCGCGGGTTCTCTCCCCGACATAGAAATGACGACGGGGGAAAGTGAAGAGAAGATCCGTAGCGTTCTACATGAGATTACCGAGCTTGACCCCGCGGGGTGTGGGGCGACATCCATTAAAGAGTGCCTACTCGCGCAACTCGATAAGTTGGAAGGTTCTCCCTACCAGAAAACGGTCAAGGCACTAATTGAGAATCACCTCCTTGATATCGCCAAGGGCAACACGGGACTTATAGAAAAGAGCCTTGGGATAACGCCCGAAGAGTATACTGCCGCGCTCGCGGCACTACGTTCGCTTGATCCGCGACCTGGACGCGCCTATCGGCGTTCGGGACATGATATCGCCTACATTAACCCCGAGGTACATGCGGTAAATGTTGGGGGCAAGTGGGTTGCGCGGGTAGATGAACGCTCCCTCCCTGAGATACATATCTCAACGAAGTATCAGCAACTTCTCGCCGATCCGCGCACTGATAAGGAGACCAAGGACTACATCCGCACCCGCATTGCCGCGGCGGAAGGGATAGTTGAGGCGATAGCGCGGCGGCAAGAGACCATTACGGCGATTGCCCAGGCGATATTTGACGCGCAACCTGGTTTCTTTACCGAGGGACTTAAGGGGCTGAAGCCGCTTAACATGCAAACGATCGCGGCAAAAGTCGGCGTACACCATACGACCGTCTCACGGACGGTGCGGGATAAGTATGTCTCAACGCCCCGCGGCACAATTGAACTTAAGCGCTTCTTTACGCAGGGTATTGTGCGCACGGATGGCGAGACCATTGTCAAAGAAGCCGTCGTTGAGCGACTCATTGCGCTCGTGGAAGCGGAAGATAAGATGAACCCGCTTTCAGATGAACGCCTCGCGGCACTTTTAAATAAAGAGGGCTTCCCTGTTGCCCGCCGCACTGTCGCCAAATACCGCTTGAAAGCCCACATTCCTGGCGCGATTGAGCGTAAGACTCACGAACCGATTTCCCTTTAAGAGCTGTTTTTGCCATGAGTGAAAATAAGAGCGATTTTGTCCATTTGCATTTACATACGACCTATTCCTTATTGGACGGACAGTGCCAGATAGTGCCCCTCGTAAAGAAAGCGCGCGAACTTGGGATGCCCGCCTTAGCGGTGACTGACCACGGCAATCTCTTCGCGCTCAAGAACTTCTATGATGAGTGCTGTTCAAAGAATGCGAAGGTCTATGGCGAACTCGCCGAAACGCATGTAAAGCCGATACTGGGTTGTGAGACCTATGTCACTTCGACGGGCGACCATCTCTCCCGCGACAAGAACGAGCGGCGCTTTCATCTTTGCTTGCACGCGAAGAACTTGACGGGCTACCATAATCTCGTAAAGTTAATCTCGCTCGCGCATACCGAGGGCTTTTATCATCATCCGCGCATAGATCACGCGCTCCTTGAGAAGTATCACGAGGGACTGCATTGTTCTGCCGCGTGTATTGCGGGAGAGGTCGCCCACGCGCTAGAGACGGGCGACTTCGCGGAAGCCGAGCGCGTCGCGCGTTGGTACAAGGAACTTTTTGGCGACGACTATTCGCTGGAGGTGATGTTGCACCCCGCGAAGAAGGCAGGGCCTGATGTCCCAATGAGTGCGCGGGAGAGCTTTATAGATCTCTATGAGCGGCAAGTAAAAGTCGTCAAGGGAATGCTGGAGCTTGGCAAGAAGTTAGAGATCCGCGTCATTGCGACGAACGATGTCCATTTTCTTAATAAGGAAGATGACGACTCCCACGATGTCCTTCTCGCGCTTTCTACAGGACGCAAACTGAGCGACACAGGACGGATGATTTACACGGGGGAGGAGTGGTTTAAGACCGCCTCCGATATGAAGGCGCTCTTCGCTGAGAATCCCGAACTTATTGCGAATACCCTTGAAGTCGCTGAGCGCATAGAGGAGTATAAGCTTAACTCCGACCCAATTATGCCGCGCTTTGAGATTCCGCTCGCGTTTGGCACAGAGGAAGATTTGCGCAAGAAGTATGACGAGGAAACGCTGACGGGGATGTATCCCGAAGGACGATTGAAGAAGCTCGGTGGCTATGACAAGGTCATTCGTATTCAGTTTGAAGCGGAATATCTCGCCTCGCTTGTGTGGGTAGGGGCGAAGAAGCGGTGGGGCGACCCGCTCCCTAAGGAGATTACCGAGCGCGTAGAGTTTGAACTTGAGACGATACGCACGATGGGCTTCCCGGGCTACTTCCTTATTGTGCACGACTACATCCGCGCGGCGCGTGAGGAGTGCGGTGTTTGGGTTGGTCCTGGGCGTGGCTCTGCGGCAGGTTCGGCGGTTGCGTATGCGCTCGGGATTACGAATGTTGACCCGATTAAGTTTGACCTCCTCTTCGAACGCTTCCTAAACCCTGACCGCATATCAATGCCTGATATTGATGTGGACTTTGATGACGCGGGGCGCGAGAGGGTGCTTGATTATGTGACGCGAAAGTATGGGGCGGACCATGTCGCGCACATTGTTACCTTCGGGCAAATGGCGGCGAAGTCGGCGATTAAGGATGTCGGGCGCGTGATGGACTATCCCCTCGCCGACACGAATAAACTCGCCTCGCTCGTGCCTGATACGCCGAAGATTACCTTCGCTAAGGCACGCAAAGTCGCGCCCGAACTTGACGCGGCGTTTGGCTCTAAAGACCCCGTCATTCATCGTCTCATGGAACGCGCGGCACATCTCGAAGGCTCAATTCGCCAGCCAGGCGTTCACGCGTGCGGCGTTATTATCTCGCGCGATCCGCTTATTGAGACCCTACCCGTTATGCCCACGCCTGACCGCGGCGGAAAGAGTGAGGAGGGTGCCCCCAAAGGCGAGAAGCTCCTAACGACGCAGTATGACGGACACTTTGTGGAGCCTGTCGGACTCCTCAAGATGGACTTTCTGGGCTTGAAGACCCTAACGGTTGAGAAGGAGTGCGTTAACTTACTTGGCGCGAATAATCCGCGTGTACCCGAAGCACTCAGGGGCGAAAACGGCTTTCTTGACCCAGACAAGATTCCGGATGACGACCGCGCGACATATGAACTCTTTGGACGCGGCGAAACGACGGGTCTCTTTCAGTTTGAATCGGACGGCATGAAGAAGTGGCTTATGGCGCTCCAGCCCGAGCGGCTAACCGATCTTGTCGCTATGAATGCTTTGTACCGTCCAGGCCCGATGGAATATATTCCGCAGTTCGTGCGGCGTAAGCAGGGGGTGGAACCCGTCTCATATGACCACCCGCTTATGGAAAAGCACCTGAAAGACACCTACGGCATTACGGTCTATCAGGAACAAGTGATGCTTTTGTCGGTGCGGCTGGCGGGATTCTCGCGCGGCGACTCAGATAAACTCCGTAAGGCGATGGGTAAGAAGCAGATGGATATTATGGCTTCGCTCAAAGAGAAGTTTGTGAAAGGCTGCCTTGATAATCCTGAGTTCCGTGTCGACAAATGGAAGGATGAAACTGCCGCGCGCAATCTCATTGAGAAGATTTGGAAGGACTGGGAAGCGTTCGCCTCATACGCGTTTAATAAGTCCCACGCTGTATGCTACGCATGGGTCGCTTATCAGACAGGCTACCTAAAAGCTCATTATCCCGCCGAGTTTATGTGCGCACAAATCTCGTCCGAAATCGGCAACTTTGATAAGTTGCCTGGCTTCGTCGCGGAAGCGCAAGAAATCGGGCTTGAGCTTAAATTGCCCGACGTCAACGAATCGGGTGCACGCTTTGTGCCGACGGCGGACGCGAAAGGCATCCGTTATGGGCTTGGCGGTATTAAGGGCGTGGGCGAACTCGCCGCGCAAGCAATTGTAGCAGAACGCGCGAAGGGTCCGTATAAAGGCTTTCTCGACTTTTGTATGCGCCTGGCAGGAGCGAATGTCGTGAATAAGCGCGTTCTTGAGAATCTGACGCGGGTCGGTGCTTTCGCGACACTTGAACCCAATCGGCATAAGCTTTTTGAGAACATCCCCTTTGCACTTAAGAAGGCGCAACTAAAGCAGAAAGAGGACGCGAGCGCCCAAACGAACTTCTTTGACATGCTCGCGACGGAAGGCGCCGGCGATAGCGACGATAGCCAACTCGTGGACTTCCCTCCGTTTACACCTGTTGAAGACTTGAATAATGAGCGCGACATGCTGGGAGTCTACATTTCAGGGCATCCCTTACAAAGTTGCCGCCGCCTTATTGCGCAGGTTAGTACCGTGCGCTTCTCTACACTCAATAATGCCGCGGAGGCAGACGCGCTCTTGCTCACCCAACCGAAAGACTCTTACATCTCTCGCACGCACCCCAAGCTAAAGGAAGAAGCGGCGCTGCGGCGGTTAGAGGTTCGGCTCGTCTGCGAACTTAAAGAGTGCCGCGTTATGTTGCCGAAGCCCCGTCCAGACGGCACCATCGGCGAAAAGTGGGCAATCTTCTCACTGGACGATGGCACAGGCGAGATGGACGCTTTCTGCTTCGCGAAGGCATGGAAGAAGTACGCCGATATAGAGGACGCGAAAGGGCAACTCGTTATGCTCACGGGCGAAGTCGCGCACCGCATCAATTATGAGAAGGAAGACCGCCTCACGAAGCAGAATCCGTCCGTAGGCGACTTGAACATTACCGTGAGGGAAGTTTTTCCGCTTGAGGAAGCCTTGCCGAAGGTTTCCAAAGTCTTACGGATACGCCTTGACTATGCGGACCCCGACCTTAAGGGCAAAATACGGCAGATACAAGCCGTCGCGGCGAAATATCCAGGTGCATTACCTATCGCCTTTACACTAGCTTACGCGAATGGCGTGGAAGTAGATTTGGGGTTAAAAGTGCCTATAAAGGTCGCGGCGACACTCGCATTCTTGGCGGAACTCGGGAAGATTGTCTCACAGAAAGACTTAGACTTCGCGCCGTCAAATCTCATGCGCATTACCCCGCCCGAGCCCCGTCCTTGGGAACAGTAAACACTCCGCAAGAGAGTTGCCGTCTCGGAGTGGCAGAGACGGCAAGAACGCCACCCCCTGGTGCGCAGGAGGGGGTGCCCGTGCCAGTAGGAGAGCCACCCCCTCCTGCGTAGGAGAGCCACCCCCTGGTGCGTAGGAGGGGGTGGCGTTCCTACTGGCTCTGCCACCCCGAGATACTTTGAGGGTTTACGCTAACCTTTTTGAGCTTCCCCGCGGCGGTTTTTTACAAAATTGGTGTTGACTTGGTGGGGTGAGTTTGTTATAATAGTAATAGAATTAAGCTGGTGAAAGGTTTGATTCGAGGTACAAGGTGGTTCGAAAGGGTAGTTGGTAGAAGTTTTGAAAAGATGACAGGGTATTGTACGAGAGAGTTATTAGCGGTTTCGCGTAATTTGCGCGGGGCGTTAAATGGCTTACTAGGACGCGTCAGGGCGCGTTCTAGAGTGTCCGTACAGTCCCTAATACCCCCCCCCCCCCCCCCCCCCCCCCCCCCCCATGTAATAACGCGCGAGGCGGCGTATTTTGCCGCGCGGACGGTTTTTTAGCGGGCACTCCCTTATGGGAGATGCTCTACAGGCATTTGTTCACATTCCAACTCTTCAATATACAATATGGAGGTAAACTATGAATGCAAAAGTGCTAATAAGAAGCCTGCTAACGGTGTGCGTCGCCGCATTCGTTAGCGCGGTTTTGGCGGATCGCGTCGAGCCCAATCAGCGCGTCGAATGGTTGACATCCGTCCCAGAGGGACTCTATACGGATGCCTCCAGTTGGACGGGTGGGGTAGTGCCTGCCAATGGTATTGACGGCAAGTATGGTCTTATTGATTTTCGCACTGCCGACATAACCGTGCGCATACCCGAGGGTGGGTTCGTGGATAACTCAGGCACAATCTTCCTCGGGGGTGGTGCTGAGAAGCATAAGTTAACCCTTGATACGCGCGGCACTTATTGGCAGAAGAAGGGTGTTAAGGCGGCTAATGAGAGTTGGGGTGTCACCTTCGCTACCGACATTCAGTCCCAGCGCATGTTCGAGGCGGCTAATTGCTCTACAGCTGAGAATACTAACACGATTTGGACGCTTTCGGATGGCGTTTTAACTTGGGAGGCGGATAGCAAAGAACATGTATTTGACTTACTTTCGGGTACATTTTCGTTTGATACAGAGCTTCGTTTTGGCTGGGCTTCGAACGATAAGCACCTGACATTTCGCGTCCATCCCGAGGCGACATTTAAGTATGCGACGCGGATGAACTTTTGCATTTATGGCACCACGCCAACGGACTTTATCTTCCTCGGGGGCAACCATCTTCTTAACGCTACATGGGTAGTGGGCATGTGGGCGGCTCAGGGGGCGACGGCGAACCTGGTTCTTACGAATGACGCGGAAGTCGCGATTGATAACATTATTATGCTGGGCGGTTCGGATAGTGGTTATACGCGCGGCAGAATTGATACTTACGGGACCTCCTTCTTCAATCAAAAGTCTGGCTGGCTTAGAGTTGGTACTAGCTGGAACTGCGCGAATTATAAGGAGGGCTCAGATTCTTTTTCGCATAATGACGGCACCCTCGCCTTACACGACTCCTCACGCGCACTTTTGATGAATGGCTTAAGCCTAGCTGAGGCGGCGTGCTCAACGGGCACCGTCATTGTCGCCGATAATGCCGCGCTCTCGATGGGTCCAAATGATTGCCCTACATATATTGGTATGCATACGGATTCCCACGCGCGGGTTACGGTGCAGGATAACGGATCCTTTACTTATTATAAAAGGCTGTTCATGGGCGCAGATGGTGTAGCTTCCGCCCTCCTGGAAGTAAAGGATAACGGACGCGTTATTGCCGCGGGTGCGGATGCTATCATTACGAACAAGTGTCCCTCATACGGCATTTCAAAGGTGTCCCTCTCGGGCAATGCCTTCCTCTCCACACTTGGCATTATTGGTAGTGATTCCGCGGATGAGCCGAAAATGCTCCTTGAGGCGGACGGCGGCACAATTGCCGCGGTGACGGGCATAAAGGACCAAGTGCTCTGTACGCCATTCTTGAGTGGGTGCGCGCTGACCTTGAATAAGGGCGGCTTGACGATTGATGATGTCAGTAATGATCTTGAGATTGACCAAGCCTTTACGGACGGCGACAGCGCGGCAACCCTTACCAAAACGGGTGGCGGTACAATGACCGTATTGCGCAACTCGTCCCATTCAAATACCCATATCGCTAACGGCGGTCTCCGTCTTGGCTCGGGCGTGACGAAGTTTGGTAAGAATCTCTCGTTTGACCAAGGGACGCTCCTCGCGTTTACGGATAGTGACGCATGCCTTGAGGCGGAATCTCTCACTTTCGATACACGCCTTAACTTAAGCCTCCCAACGACCCTCGCGGCAGGGACTGAGTATACCCTCCTTAAACTCACGACACCTCTTACTGAAGAGCAGGTAGCGAATATCGTCGTCGCGAGCGGTGCGAGCGATAAGGTCTATGCCTTCGCTACCGCGGCAGATGGTACCCTAAAGGTCACGCCAAGCGACTATACGCCAGTCACTAAGACTTGGACGGGTGGCGAAGTGGGTACTTGGCAAACGGTCGGCAATTGGTCGCCCGAGAACTTGCCTGCGCTCGGTGACGCGGTTAAGTTCGCGTCCACCGCGGCAGTTGCCCTTACAGGTGTCGGCTCATCAGATACGATTACAGTCGACGCGGACGCGGCAGTTTCCGTCACGGGAACGGGTGCGGTGCAGGTCAATTCGGGGGTTTCCCTCGCCGAAGGCGCGGCACTTGAGTTAGGCGTGACGACACTCGGCACAGGTCAAACCTTTACCAAGACGGGTAAGGGTGCGCTCACGATAAGCGGCAATAACGCGGGCGAAATGACCGATAGTTGGAATCTTGAGGGCGGCATGACGACATTCGCGACCGAGAAGTCCCTCGGTGTCGATATCGCGAATGCGGACGCGATTGCCGTCTCGAATTGCACATTCCGTTATGCGGGCGAAACCCCCGCGGTAACGACGCGTCCCTTATCGCTCACGAGTACCTTACCGAGTGTACTCGATATTGAAGGTGACCTAACCTTTGATAACTTTAAGGTAAGCTATCCGCGCAACGACGCGATGCTTGTGAAGACGGGTGCGGGTAAGTTGACGCTCAATGTGCCTGAAGGGACAACTTATATGGGCGCCTATTCGTGGACTGGTATCAATAACTTTAAACAACTTTATGCCCGCGGCGATAATCCCTTCACGGTAGATGAATCGGGCGAGACGACCTCAAATGATGGTGTCTCGTATTTCTCGGTACTGGATGGACGTTGCGAAATCGTGGGACAAGGCGCGGATACATCCAAGATTGACATCATGCGGTTCGCTTCCCTTGGTGGCGGCGGTTATACGCCCAAGGGCGTGCCTGAGCTCGTCTTTAAGAATTGCTATGTGAAGTTCGGCAATTCGGGCGGACACATGTTCGAGCTTGACCCCTACGCGGCACCCGACCATCCTGGCTCCCATTTCGTGGTGCTGGATAACGCGTATGTTGATGGAAACGAATTCTTTGTGGGCGGTTCGCGTCATAAAGAAGAGGGCAAGGAGTTCCAGATAATTAATCCCGTCCTCGCAATTACAAACGCGACATTCTGTCTTGAAGGGCGGTTCTATTTCCCCAATCAAGGCGACAACTTCCAATATTGTAAGACGACGGCACGCATTGGCAAGGGCGGCGTTTTGCGCTTCACCCCCAAAACCTCAAAATATGCTGAACTTTATCTTGGCAGTCGCCTAGATATGTGGATTGAGGATGGCGGACTCTTTGATGCCGTTATACCCCAACAGATCTTCTTTACATGGGTCAGTTCGGGCGCGATACATGTGACGCGTGGCGGCGGTATCTCTACATCGCGCATCCTTTCAGAAGCGCCCGCCGTTCCTGACAAAGATAAGGGCGATCCACTCGCCATTATCCTCGACGGCGGCTACCTTGAGTTCAAAAAGAATAATGGTCTTTCGGCGAACTATGACGCGCGCGTTGTGCCGTATATAAGAGTAGACGAGGGCGGCGGCGAAATCCGTGTCGGCGAAGGCATTTCGCACGCCTTATCCATGGTGATTACGGGCGAGGGCTGTCTCACAAAAACTGGCGCGGGTACTCTCGTTTTGACGAACGACATCGCCTATGCGGGTAAGTATGAGAAGGAACAGGTAGGTGAGAACGAAGAAAATAAACTCGATGATGAAAACATGTATATTCCTATCTATAATGAGCGCAATACCACAAACCTCATCTTTACGGCTAAGGGCGGTATTGTGATTGATGAGGGTACGCTCGTCGCGGTCGCGGGTAAAGTGCCTGATGGTACCGCTATTTCGGGTAAGGGTACGCTCTCGGGTGTCTTCAAGTCACTGAAGATGTCTGTAAAGCCGGGTGCCACAACGGGACTTACCCTTAAGGATTTCACGGCGACAAAGCTCTATGTGGATATGGGGCTCACCGAGGCGGATACCCCACCCGATATTGGCACCCTGACTTGGATCGCTAAACTCGCGGATGGCGCGACGTTTGATCCAAATATGTGGAAGTTTACGAATGTAGGTACGGGTCGCAAGGTTGAACTCAGCCTCTCCGATGAGGGCGTGATTACCGCGAAGACCGTGTCGTCCGGATTTTTGTTGATCATTAAGTAAAGAAGAAAGGTACTAAGGTACATGAATAGGTTAGTATTGTTGACTGTCGCGACGAGTCTCGTCGCGGGGTGTACGAAGATGACGGGGGCATCCACACCTTGCTTAGGTGAGGAGGAGGCAAATCTCGCCCCGCTCCCCGTTTCAAGGGCACCCTTTGTGCGTGTAGGGGTTGAGCGACAACCTGTGAAAATGATTGTCTCGCCCCTAAGTTATCAAACAAATCTTTGGCAAGGCGTGGAGTTCGTCTCGGGTACTAAGCGCATTGTCATCTCGGGCGTGGATGAGAAGATAGACAATAACTATCCGCTCCGCTTTGGACGCCTTTGCATTTTTAATGACCGTACGCCCGAGGCAGTCTTCTTCTTATCTGCCGCGGAAGAATGGGGCTCTAAGCCGCATCCAGGCGATAAGTTAACGGTAAATCCCGCGAAGAATAGCGCAACATGGTCTCGTCCGTGGGTTCGTCCCGATGGCAAGCCAGCGGTCTTCACCTATACCATAACTGGTCGCGAAGATGGTACTGCCGTTGTGGACTGGGACTTTGGGCTTTCGCTCGAGGATGCCGTCGCCCAAACGAATCGGCTCAATATCTTCTGCCGTATGCATATGGATGAGCGCATCGCCCCCGAGGCTCAATATGGGTTCGGGGATAAGGTGCACGAGATGTATTCGCGTGATAAGTTGCTCGCCAATAAGCAGACCCAAGCCTTCATTATGGCTCCTGGCGTTGAAACAGGTGTTTTTAACTTCGAGAAGCGCAATGAATTGCGCCATTGGTCGATAACCTTCCCCAAGTGCTGGGCGAAGGAAATCGCGGCAATGGACTATGTCGGGCGCGAAGTTAATGGTCGGGTTTTGCGCGGCACAACTTACCATATTAACCTCGCTGACTTCCGTAATGGCAACCCGAGAGGGTATAAGACGAAGGGACGCTTTACTATTGATTTAGGCAAGAGTTCGCGCCTTCGTGATGAGCCTCAGCCTATTGTGGGCGGACTCGACTTCTGGGGATATGACGCGATTCATGTTTCGCAACCGCCGACCCGCAACTGGATCATGAATGGTAGCTTTGAGCAGGGGCTCAAGGGCTGGCGCTGGGAAGATGGTGGCGCGCAGTATACCCCCGCGGAACACTTAAATGAGGAAATTGTTGAAGGTGGTAAGTTCGGTCGCCGTGCGCTCGTTTTGCGCCAGACCCAATGGATGGCTCCCGCCGCATGTTCCGCCCCTATGCCGCTCACAGCAGGCAAAACCTATACGGTCTCTTGCTGGATTAAGGCGAATGGCAAAGAAGCCGTTCACTTTAGGATGCTCCCCTGTTCCGTCGCTACAAATGGCAAGTACCGTCCGTTTGGCAACGCAAAAGATATACCCACGGCGCAAGCGCGTGTTGAGCCAGGTAAGGATTGGCAACGCGTCTCTACGACTTTCACGGCTGACGCGGGTGGATTCTATGTCCAGATCTCGGGGGGCGGGTCTGAGGGTGTACTGGTCGACGGCATCCAAGTTGAGGAAGGCACAGTCGCGACAGACTTCGCCGAAGCCCCATTTGTCGCCGATCTAGTCTCTCAAAATGAATATAACGACTTTAAGCCAGGCGAACCACTCCAGATGAAACTTGATATTCAGGCTTTGACCCCTGAAACAACTGGCAAGGTGAAGGTAACGGTTAAGAATGGTTACTTTGAGAAGATGTACGAGAAGACCATCGATCTTAAAGGTGACGCGGTATTGCCGCTTGAACTGGACGCGAAGAAACTCGGTACGGGTATCTTCATTGTAGGCATGGACTTCGAGTCGGGTGCGTCCAAGTGGTCCGACTTCGCCCGCTTCATTATCCAAGATCCGCTCGCCAATAAGCACGCTACGGCGCAATTCTACGCGGCATTTGATTGGTATGCGCGTTATTCGCGTGCGGAACATTTCGCGCAGAAGTTCGTGGAATGGGGCTTTGGCTCGTTGACTGGCGCGGGAACTCCGACGAATAAACCTATTCACGCGATTGAGAAACGCCTTGGCATTCGTAACTATGTGCACCCGGTTTCGTATAATCCCTCCTCGCTTATTCAGGTCGCCAAAGATTTGAAGGTTAATGTCAGCCCGAACTTCCACGAATGGAAAGAAGTGACGGCGGATGGTCTGCGCGTACTCGAGGAGTCCGCCTATCGTCAGGCACTTGAGTGCGATCCCTTAGATCAACTTTGGACATGCTGGAACGAAGAAGAAGGCTGGGCAAAGAAGGTTGGCTATGATGAGCACTTTAAGTGCGTTGAGGCGTGTATGAAGGGTGTCCGCCGCGCCTTTAAGGAGCGCGGGTTCGCACCGCCGCGTTTCTCGCCATCCCATGGTCTTTCGGGTTATGCTTATGGGCGCAACTATGACTCGCTTGAAGGGTATCTCGGTGCCGCGGCGAAGAAGGGGTATAAGTATGATGTCATTACGGCGCATACCTATTCAAATATCGACCGCAGTATTCTTGGGCGTTGTGACGCGGATGAAGAGACCCAACATCTCTTCGATACGCTGAAGAAATATGACTACCCAGAGACAACCCAGGTCATGTTTACTGAGAGCTTCGGTAATCTCGCGACGCGTATTCCACCATGGGGCACCGAAGGCGGTGGTGACTGGTACCGCCAGAATACCCAGCCTTCTCAAGATCTCGGCTTCCGTGAGACCGTCATGGCGGGTGCTCTCGCGCGGCAATATATCATCGGACTTAAGTTCTGGCCTCGCCTGCAACTTATCCATCCGTGGACCTCGAAGGTCGTTTGGGATATGCGCTTCTCACCGATCGCCTATATCTTCGGGCCGAACATTCTTGGGCATATTCTCGGGGATCCTAAGTTCTATGGTGACGCGCAGCCCTACGCTGATGTCCGCGCTTACTGCTTCCTCCAAAAGCAGGCGGATGGCTCCACGCTCGCGGTAATGCCTATCTGGACGACAAATAACGATGTCGAAATGGGTACAAAGGAGAGTCCCATTCTTCAGATGACGCTCCCGAAGGATGTCGCGTTTATTGACTTCTTCGGTAACCGCCGCGCCGCGCCTAAAGTGGATGCAGATGGCGTTTCGCGTGTGCCCCTTATGGCGACACCGCTCTACCTCGTCTCGCGTGACGCAGAATCCCTCCTAAAGGCGGCGCGGGATGCGACGGCGGATGACCCCTCAATCGCGTTGACCCCTGATGTCTTGCCTGAGGGCTCTGGATGCCTCAATCTTATCCTAAAGAATGAGACGAAAGTGCGTCAAAAAGGCTCGTTAACGGTCGCGGGTACTGAGCGTACTTATGATATCGCGCCAAATGGCACCCAGGAGATGGTGCTTCTCCAGGGTGAAACAACGCCTATGAAGCTCCAGAGCTGGAAGGGTTCGCTTTCGCTCTTGCCCAACCCCTGGGAACTTCAATGGTTCTTTGTGCCGAAGTGTGGCGAGAAGCCTGATTGGTCGAAGATTCCGTCCCTGCCGATGCTTTCTGGATTGATCGACCCTGGCTATGGCGATAAGATGAAGCTTAAGGCGCGTTACCAACTCGCCTACAACAAGGACTACTTCTTTGTGCGTGTCGAGGCTGAAGATTCGGACTATACCTCGTATAAAGAAGATGGCATTCCTTTCGTCTCAAGCCACAAACTCCATTATCAGCATGATGGGTGTTTGGAGATCAACTTTGACTCGTTCGCGGATGCCCGTCGCCAAGGCGAGAAGACCTATGACCAGAACGATATGCGCTATGACATTGTCGAGAATGACGCGATTCGGCTTATTGCGGTAAATCCACAGCTCGCGGAAGGTATGCTCTCGGCGACGGATGAGGAAATCAACAAGAAACTCATTCGCAAGTTCACGCGTACAGAGAAGGGCTATATCTATGAAGTCGCGTTCGCGGCACGCTACATGGCACCTGTTGATCTTGAGCCAGGCTTTGTGTCGGGTATTGGCCTCGCGCTACACGACTATAATGGCAAGGGTAACAACCGTACCCACGCGACGCTTTCTAATACAACGCGTCCTGGTACGGACGCGAATCAGAAGCCGTATCTCTGGCCATTGATGGTTCTCGGCGAATAAGTTCTCGGTCACATAACTAGTAGAAAGAAAGCGTAAATGAAGCAATTATTAATTGTTGCAGGGGCGATGACTGCTATGGGGCTGACGCTTGGGTGCACCAAGACGGCAGAGTCAGCAGTATCTTGTATGGGCGCAGAGGAGGCGGGGCTTGCCCCCCTCCCCGTCTCAAGGGCACCCTTCGCGCGTTCGGGGGCTGAGCGACAACCAGTGAAGATGGTTGTCACAGCGTTAAGTTATCAAACAAATCTTTGGCAGGGTGTCGAGTTCGTCTCAGGTACGAAGCGGCTTATTATGTCGGGGATTAATGATAAGATTGACGGCAACAACCCTCTTCGTTTTGGACGGCTTTGCCTCCTGAATGACAGAACATACGAGGCGGAACTTGTGTTAGTCGCGGGCGACGCTTGGTCATTTACGCCGCAACCTAATGACAAATTAGTTGTTGATGAGAAGAATAATCGTGCGACATGGTCTCGTCCGTGGACGCGTCCTGATGGTAAGAAGGCTATCTTTTCTTATACGGTGACGGGTCGCGCGGACGGCACCGCTGTCGTGGATTGGGACTTTGGACTTTCGCTTAAGGAGGCCCTCGCCCAAACCAATATGCTCGCGATTGGCAGTCGGTTCATGATTGACGGACGCGTCGCGCCTACGGCGCGGTATGGCTTCGGTGATCGTCTGCATGAGATGTATTCGCGCGAGAAGTTGCTCGCCGAGAAAAAGTCTCAGATCTTCTTCATGGTGCCAAACTCAACCGATCGCGTCATTAACTTTGAGAAGGATAATGAATTGCGTCATTGGGCAGTTACTCTCCCCGCGTGTTGGGCGCGTGAGGTCTCGGCCATGGATTATGCGGGACAGGAGGTGGAAGGTAAAATTATCCGCGGCACAACTTACCATTATAATGTCGCGGACTTCCGCAATGGCAATCCCAAAGGTTTTGAGACAAAGGGACGCGTCATCTTTGACTTTGGCAAGAGTGCTCTGCCGCGTGTCGAACCTAAGCCAGCCGTGGGTGGCATGGACTTCTGGGGTTTTGATGCTGTGCATGTGCCCGTGCCGCCTACGCGTAACTGGATTCAGAACGGTAGCTTTGAGCAAGGTCTAAAGGGTTGGCGCTGGGAAGATTGGGGCGCGAATTGGTCGCCCGCTGAGAAATATAACGAAGAAGTTGTTGAAGGCGGTAAGTTTGGGCGGCACGCGCTGATTTTGCGCAATACGCAACAGGCTTGCCCAGAGCTTTGCTCGGCACCTATGCCGCTTGTCGCGGGTAAGACCTACACGATTTCGTGTTGGATTAAAGCCGCGGGTCCCAATGAGATGTCGCTTTTTGTACGCCCGCGTTCCGTTAATCGCCTTGCACAATATGCGCACTTTAAGCGGATGAATGAGTTTAAGGCTGTAAAGGTTATCCCTGGTGAGGACTGGAAGCGTCATTCCCTTACGATTACAATGGATGCTGGCGGACTTTATGTGCAAATGCGCGCCGTAGGTTCAACGAAACCTGAGGACGGCGTACTCATTGACGGCGTTCAGGTTGAGGAGGGTACTGTCGCGACAGATTTCGCCGAAGCACCATTTGTCGCCGATCTCCTAACGACCAATGAATATAATGATTTGAAGCCAGGTGAGCCGATTAATGCGCGACTGGATGTCCAAGCACTTACGCCTGAAACGACTGGCTCGGTTAAGGTCACGGTAAAGAATGGCTTCTTTGAAAATGTGTATGAGAAGACATTTAACCTTAAGGGCGACGCGGTTCTGCCGCTCGAGCTTAACGCGAAGAGGCTCGGCACAGGTGTCTTTATTGTCGGTATGGACTATGAATCCGGCGCGACTAAGTGGTCGGATTATGCGCGCTTTATTATTCAAGCACCCCTCGCGAATAAGCACGCGACTTCGCATATGTATGCGAACCATAATTGGTATCATCGTGTGTCGCGCGGTGACCACTTCATAAAGAAGTTTGTTGAATGGGGATGGGCTTCAACGGATGGTGCGTGCCAGAGTACAAATCGCCCCATTCATGCACTAGAGACCAAATTGGGACTCCGTAATTATGTACACCCCGTCTCGTATCATCCGCAAGTAATGCGTGATGTCGCTAAAGATCTGAAGGTTAATGTCGACCCTGACTTCCATGTCTGGACGAAGGTGACGGAAGACGGTCTGCGCGTACTTGAGGAGGCTGGTTATCGCGAGGCGCTTGAGTGCGATCCAACGGATAATGTCTGGACATGCTGGAATGAAGAAGAAGGTTGGGCACGTGCAATTGGTTATGATGAACACTTCAAGTGCGTTGCCGCGTGTATGAAGGGTGTCCGCCGCGCCTTTAAGGAGCGTGGGTTGCCTCCGCCGCGTTTCAGTGAGTCGCATGGTTTGTCGCACTACTTCCGCGGACGCAACTATGATGAAATGGAAGGCTACCTTACCGCGGCGGGCAAGAAGGGCGTTAAGTACGATGTCGTTACGGCGCATCCATACGCCAATATTGATGGCGGCGTCCTGAGTAGCCATGACGCAGATCTTGAGACCCAGAATCTCATGGAACGCATGAAACGCCATGGCTATTCGGATGATACGCCGATTATGTATACGGAGTGCTTTAACATGCTCCCTATGCGTATTCCGCCGTGGGGCGCGGATGGCTGGGGCGATAGTTATCGTCAAAACACAGTCCCCTCGCAAGATCTTGGTGAGCGTGACTTCATCATGGCGGCTTCGCAGATGCGTCTTTATCTCATCTATCTTAAGTTCTGGCCGAAGGTTCAACTTGTCCATTGCTGGAATGCGCATCCGATCTTAGATATGCGCTTTACGCCGTGGCTTTTCGTCTTCTCGCCGAATATTCCCGGACACCTCTTGCCCGATCCAGAGTTTGTAGGTGACGCGCAACCTTATGGCGATGTCCGCGGCTATTGCTTCCGTCAAAAGCAGGCGGACGGCTCCACGCTTGGTATCATGCCGATTTGGACGACTAATCTGGATGTTGAATGGGGCGTTAAAGAAAGTCCCATTGTGAAGATGGCGTTGCCGAAGGATGTGGCCTTTATTGACATGTTTGGTAATCGCCGTGCCGCGCCGAAACCTGATGCGGGGGGCTATTCGCGTGTGCCGCTTACGCCTGCACCGCTCTTCCTCATTTCGCGTAATGCACCAGCCCTCCTAAGGGCAGTTCAAGAGGCGATTGCGGAAGATCCTTCCGTCGCGCTTTCGCCCGATGTGCGTCCTGATGAAAAAGGACAACTCAATCTCGTTCTGCGTAATGAGACGAAAGCGCGGCAACAAGGTGAGATGACGGTTGGCGGCGCGACTGTTGCTTATGATATTGCGCCTCGTGGCGAGCAAACACGCACAATTTTGAAGGGTGAAACGACACCTATGAAACTGCAGAGCTGGAAGGGCTCGCTTTCGATTCTGCCTAAACCTTGGGAGACCGCGTGGTTCTTCGTCCCGAAATGTGGTGAGAAGCCGAATTGGAGTACAATAGCTTCTATTCCATTCTCAACAGCGTTAATTGACCCAGGAGGCTACGGCGATAAGCCAAAAGCGAAGGGTAACTATAAACTCGCTTGGAACAAGGATTATCTCTTTGTGCGTGTTGAGGTTGAAGACCCCGAGTTCGTGACGAAAGAAGAGTCGGGTGAACCGTACGCGTCTCATTGCCTTTACGCGCAAGATGGCGGACTTGAGGTCTGTTTTGACGCGTTCGCTGATGCGCGGCGACAGGGCGAGAAGTGCTACGATGAAAATGATTCGCGTTATGACTTCTTAGAGAATGCGGTATATCGCTTAAGGGCGGTCAATTGGCAACTCGCGCAGGGTGTGGCTTCCGCGTCAAATGAGGAAATCCAAGAGAAACTTATCCGTAAGTTTACGCGTACAGCGAAGGGCTATGTCTATGAGATTGCTTTCGCGGCACGCTACTTGGCACCGATTGACTTAAAGCCTGGCACAGTGGCAGGTGTCGGCATTGCGTTCCATGATTGGAATGGTAAGGGCAAGAAGCGCACACATGCGACAATCTCTAATGTGACGCGCCAAGGTCAGGATTGCAATGAGAAGCCTTATCTCTGGCCACTCATGGTATTGGGTAATTAAATTAAGAAAGGGAATGGAAATGAAACGATTATTAGGCGCGGCACTTGTCGCGGGGGTGGCAATTACGACTTTTGCGCGTACACTGCCCGATTTGGATATGTTCGACTGGTATGACGGTAAAGATCTGACCGTTGAAGGCATGGCGTTTACAGATACAGATGAGGATACGCCTTATGGACGCTTGCCGCGCTCGGCAAAAGAGCTTGTGACGGAAGCTGTATGGCGCATGAGTCATGACGCGATGGGTATAAACATTCGCTTTTTGACTGAGGGTGATGGTAAGGGCTACCGCGTCATATTTAAGTGGGAAGTCCCGAACCCTGACGCGGCAGATGCCTTTATGGGACCTGTTGGGATGACGGGATTAACCGTCTACCAGCAGGATGATAAAGGAGCGTGGCAATTCGTGGGTGCCCCGCGCTACATCTACTACGGACGCGACCGCATGGGCGAATACATGATGAATTGGCCGATGGGCAAGGCGGGCATGGTTTATTTGCCTATGCGCTCCCAAGTCAAGTCGTTTAAGATAGGCATTGAGAAGGGGTGCAAGCTTAAACCTATGCCGCGGCACCCTGTCTCACGGCGTGTCGTCCATTATGGTACATCCATTGTGCATGGTGGTTGCGTCTCGTGTCCGGGCATGGCTTTTGCCGCGCGCGAAGGGCGCTTAGCGGATGTCGAGGTAATCAACCAAGGCTATTCTGGCGCAGGCAAAATGGAACTCGGCATGTGCGAAGTCATCGCTTCTATTGACGCGGGGCTTTACATTATCGATTGCGACTGGAATATGGATGTCCCCATGCAAAAAGAGCGGTATGAGCCGTTTGTGCGCGAATTGCGTAAGCGCCGTCCGTCAACATCTATCTTGCTTTGTGGCGGCTGCACACAATTCGCGAAGCCGCGTGAGCAGGAAGTTTTCGCGAAGAGCGTCTTTGATAAACTGAAGGCGGAAGACCCCATCCTTTGGAAAGACCTCCATTTCTTGAGTGGCGTTGGGATGTTGCCGCTTGATAGTGAGCCGACATTTGACTTTTGTCATCCGAATGACTACGGCTCAGTACAAATGGGACGCGTCTACGCGGAAAAGATACTAGAAATACTTAAATAATTGTAGTATAATGTAGTTTGTAAACTAAAAAGGATAAGAAAAATGAATATGAATAGAAGAGAATTCCTCGGGTTCCTTGGGGCAGGTGCCGCTGTGGCGCTACCAGGCGCGGCGTTGCCAACCTTGGCTGTGGAACAGAAGAACAGTAAAATCGCGCTACAACTCTATTCTGTGCGTGGCTATATTCAGCGCGTCGGTTTAGACCAGGCGCTCCAAGACTTCGCCGCGATTGGCTATAAAGCGGTTGAGTTCGCGGGGTATTATCAGTATGGTAATGACCCGAAGGGACTGCGCAGTGCTCTCGCGAATGCGGGGCTTAAAGCCTGCGGAACGCATGTCAGCAATAATGCTTACGGCTTTGATACGAAGAACTGGACCTATAATCCTGATGTCCTAAAGCGCACATGCGAGTTTAATATGGCGTATGGCAATAATCTCGTGATTTGTCCAGGCGGCGGGAATGTTCCCCCGAATGCGGACTGGCACGCGGGTGAGGAGTATGTTAAGGGCACGCCCGCGATTGACGACTTCTGCAAGCGGCTTGTTGAGTTCTACAATCGCGGGGCAGCGGATGCCGCGAAGTTTGGGTGCCGTATTGGTCTTCATAACCACCAGTGGGAGCACGGTATATACCTTACGAATGGTCAGACTTTCTGGGACTATTTCTTCTCTAATACTGATCCCGCCGTTTGCGTTGAGCAGGATGTTGGCTGGTCGACCTGCGCGGGGGTGGATCCGTGCACGACTTATAAGAAATATCCCCACCGCTCGCCGACGCTACACGCGAAGGAAAATGGCATGGGTCCTGGCGTGAAGACTTTCGATGGCATTCTGGGTAAGGCTGGATTACCTGGCGCGAAGCCTGTTGACTGGGATTGCCTTATCGCGGCAACCGAGAAGGATGGTGTAGAGTGGTATGTGGTTGAGTGTGAGCGTCATGACGGCGATCTCTCGGCTATTTTGCCCTCTTACAACTTCCTTAAATCGAAGGGATTGCAGTAAGAGTTCTAATCATGAAGTGAGGGCATTGCCGCGCAGACAGTGCCCTCATCGTAATCTGACTAACTACAAGAATAAGGGAATATAGAATGAAGAGAGTTTTAATTGTGGGGGCGGCATGTGCCTTAACGGCTTTCGCGAATAGCGCACCAGCGCAAAGTGAATTAGACGAGGAAGTCGCGTTTCAGCATGCCTTTATTAAGAATCTTGGGCTCGCGCCAGATGAGCAAGAGGAAGTCTGGTCGCGCAATACTCATCCCGATGCCCAGTGGTATCCTGAAGCGTGCCTTGGGCTCTTCCTCCATTGGGGAATCTCGTCCGTTACAGGTTGGAGCGATTTAAGTTGGGCAATGATTAAGCCGCCCGCGTCAGGCCCGAAGGATTGCCTAGAGCGTTGGGGCTTGCCTTCCCCTGCGCGCAATTGTCCCCCGAATGAGTACTGGAAACTCGCCGAGCGCTTTGACGCGGCGAACTTTGATCCTGATAAGATACTCGCCGCGGCGAAAAAGGCGGGCTTTCAGTATGCAATTCTTACCGCTAAGCACCATGACGGTTTTAGCCTTTGGCCAAGTTCAGTAGGCGACTTTAATACAAAGAATTATCTCGGCGGACGCGATATTGTCCGTGAGTTTGTAGAGGCGTGTCGCCGCCAAGGTCTGCGGATTGGGCTTTACTATTCGCCGCCCGATTGGCGTTTTGACCGTGATTTCACGAACTTCTCGCGCGACCCTGCCATCCCCGATGTGGGGTGCGACTGGGAGCCGCGTAAGACTCCTAAAATGACGGAAGAGCAAAAAGCGCGTTGCCGCGAGTATAACCGCATTCAAATTGAGGAACTGTTGACGCGCTATGGCAAGATTGATATTCTTTGGTTTGACGGCATGGGTTCGACCTGCATAACGGTAAAGCGTATGCGTGAATTGCAACCGTCGCTAATTATCAATGACCGTGGGCGGTCTCATGGCGACTTCCTGACGCAAGATAGCGAATGCCGCTTCCCGCGCTCACGCCGTCCAGCCTCGGTTTGGTGGGAATATCTGCACACCCTCTGCGACGGTGGTTGGGGATATCGCTATCATGAGAACTATAAGCCGCTCGCCTGGCTCATTGCCCAAGTTGGCATGGCGCGTTCGTGGGGTGGTAACTTTGTCGCGAATATAGGCCCTGATGGACATGGTGTTGTGCCCGAGGCGTACTATAAGTTAATGGACGGTATGGCGGCATGGATGAAAGAGAATAAGGACTCTATTGTTGGCACAAAGGCGACAGAGTACTGGCCCGAGCTCTGCAATGTGCCCGTGACGCGTAAGGGCGATACGCTTTACTTCCATTATGATTGGCTTCAAACGAGCGACATTGTCTGCGATAAGATTGCGAAACCAAAGTCCGTTATGGCTAAAGGTGTCGCGATTCCCTATGAGTGGAAGGAGGGGCGCCTTACGATTCGCATCCCCTATACGCTCCTAGATAATCTTACAACTGTAGTTGAAGTAAAACAGTAAATCCATATCTTAATCTACTTATTAGAAAGACGCTAACATGAAGAAGATGTTAACTTTGGCGATGGTTGCCGCGTGGACAACGGCGGCTATGTGCACGGTTGTTGAGTGGGAGTTCCCTACGACGGACGATTTGCGGGCTTGCCATAACGGCATTCCCTTCTCGGACGGCAAGACGGGCGTGCTCGTTTGGGGTGGCGGCGATACGGTGAATATCACGGTTAGCCGCGCCGACCTTTGGGATCATCGCGGCGGTTATGAATGGAAGCCTAGCCAAAGTTATACAAATATTGTCACGCTTGCTCAGGCGAACAATGCGAGCGAGCTTTATAAGCTTTTTGCGAAGGAGCAGAAGCCCAATGAACCTGCTAACTCTACGATGCTCTCCCTTGGGCGAGTTGTCGTTAAGATACCAGGCGCGACACTTCTTCGTGGCGAACTTGACCCTAAGACGGGGCTTGGGTCGTTTGATTATATCCTTGACGGTGCAACGAATCGCGTAGAAATGGCGATGGATAAGCGTGCTTTCGCGCTTAAAATGCCGTCCGATAATTATGAACTCGATTCCTTGCCGTCAACAGACCATCCACGCGCCTGGGAGTATCTCTCAAAGCGGGGATTGCCGCGCGCGGCAAAGGTCGCGGACGGTTTTGATTGGCGTTTGTCTGGTGAAAAGCCCGTATTCGTGCGCTGGAAGAAAGCGCCTCGGGAATTGTTCGTTTGGACGAGCCGAGAGGAAACGCCGCGGGAAGTAGATAAGAGCGCGACATTTGCTAACATTGCCGCCGCTACAAAGGCACATTGGGCGGAGTTTTGGCGCAAAAGTGCCCGCGTCACTATCCCCGACCCCGTTATTCAGCGCATTTTCGATTATGGCATGTATCGCTATGGAGCGATGACTGAGCCTGACGGCATCCCCGCGGGGCTGCAGGGTCCTTGGATTGAGGATGACGCGGCGGCAGGCTGGAATGGCGACTACCATTTCAACATCAATGTGCAAGAATGCTATGCCCCAACTTTCCGCGGCGGACACTTTGAGCGCATTTTGCCGCTCTTTCACATGATTTTCTCGTGGCGTCCCATTCTGCGTCAGAACGCGAAATATTTTGCGGGCATTGAGGATGGCTATGTAATGCCCCACGCGGTGGACGACCGCGGCACATGTATTGGCGGCTATTGGTGCGGCACGATTGACCATGGCTCAACTGCATGGATGGCGACTTATATGTTCCGTTATGTTAAGTATTCGCGTGATCTCGCGCTTCTAAAGTCCGATATTTACGACTTTATGAAGGGCGTAATGAATGTTTATTTGGCGCTTATGGAGGAATATAACGGACGCCTCTCTTTGCCAATTGGTCCTAGCCCCGAGTGGGGCGGCATTGCGCCGAAGGACGCGGTAGGGCGCGACCCGAGCTTTCAACTCGCCGCGGCACATCGCCTCGCGCGTGATCTAATTGAAGCCGCCCAAATGCTCGGCGAGAAGCCCGATCCGCGCTGGGAAGATGTTGAGCGTCGCCTGCCACAGTATACGGCGGACGATTCGGGCATTATTCTCTTTGAGGGACAGCAGTTAACCGAATCGCACCGCCACCACTCGCATATGGCGGGGTTGTATCCGTTTAATACGATTGACTTCTCTGACCCCGAGACGCTCGCCATTGTGCGCCAGACTTACATAACTTGGACGATTAAAGGCAATGGTTATTGGTCGGGTTGGTGTGTGCCGTGGGCTTCTATCTTGCATACCCACGCGAATAACTCATCCGCCGCGGCACAACGCTTGCGCGAATGGGACTATTACTACACGAATCCTGGTCACGCTTCATTGCATAATTGCTACCGCGCGGGCTATTCGTGGCTAGGGCCTAAGGGGACGGATCCCGATGGAGCCCCGAAGGAAGTTGGTGGCGTAATGCAAATGGACGGACAATGCGCGGCAGTTGCGGCGGTTATGGAACTTTTGGCGCACGATGTAAACGGCAAGACGGAATTCTTCCGTGGCTGTCCACCCAATTGGCAGCGTGTCTCGTTTGAGAATCTCGCGCTTTCGGATGGGCGACGCGTCTCAGGTGTCCGTGAGAATGGTAAGATTACGATTTGGGAAACGGGTAAGGCAGAATAATGAGAAGAAGGGCACAATTACCTCGCGCGGCACTTCTTCTCGCGTCCGCGGCACTTTTTACCGCGGCAGTCGCCGAAGTGCCGCGTCCAGAATATCCGCGCCCACAATTTGTGCGTGAGGCGTGGGTGAACTTGAATGGCGACGCGTGGACTTACCTATTCGATTTTGGGCATACTGGACGCGATAAGGGACGCGAACTTAATAAGTCCACGGGCTTTAAGGATAAGATAATTGTGCCTTTCTGCCCTGAATCGCGGCTTTCAGGTGTAGGGTATACGGATGTCATATCGGCTATGTGGTATCACCGTAAACTCCCAATTCCTGCAACTTGGGCGGGCAAGCGAATCCACCTCAACTTTGGCGGCGTAGATTATGAGAGCGAGATTTATATTAACGGGAAGTCCGTCGGACTCCACTTTGGTGGTAGCGCGTCCTTTACTGTAGACATAACCCCTTTTGTTAAGGCAGGCGAGACCTACGACCTTGTTGTGCGTGTAAAGGATGATATCCGCGGCACAAATGGTTCGCAACCTCGCGGCAAACAATATGAGGGCTTTCAGTCGACGGGTTGCCATTATACGCGCACGACGGGCATTTGGCAGACCGTGTGGCTAGAGGCGATCGACGCTGGCGGACTTGACGCGTGCCGCATTGTTGCGGACTTTGACGCGGGAGCCTTCGTCTTTACGCCTACATTCCTCTCGGATGCCGCGAAGTCGCTTACAGTTACTGTAAAGACGAGTGACGGCGAATTAGCGGGGATGACAACATCTCCTGCCGCGAGTGGTGTCGCGCTAAGAGTTCCGCTTTCTATTGTTAAGCCGTGGTCACCTGAGTCGCCCCATCTCTATGATGTCGTCTATGAGGTGAGGAATGTCGCGGGCGTGGTGATAGATCGTGTGACGAGTTATGCGGGCTTGCGCAAAGTCACGATTGAGGACGTCAAAATCTGCTTAAATGGTAAGCCGCGGTATTTGCGCCTTGTTCTTGACCAAGGCTTTTATCCAGACGGAATCTGGACAGCCCCGACGGATGCCGCGCTTAAGCGCGATATCGAACTGAGTATGGCGGCAGGCTTTAATGGCGCGCGGCTTCACCAGAAAGTGTTTGAGGAGCGCTTCCATTATTGGGCAGATCGTCTTGGCTATTTGACTTGGGGTGAAATGGCGAGTTGGGGCGCGAACCCAGGGAACATAACGGCCGCGCGGAACTTTATCGCGGAGTGGTGCGAGGTTGTCCGCCGCGACTTGAATCATCCGTCCATTATTGTATGGACACCTTATAATGAGACTTGGTCAGTGGATGATGGAGGCGTAGAAGGGCGCGGACTCCAACATCAGCGCACTCAAAACGATGTTTATCGCCTCACGAAGGCACTTGACCCCACGCGCCCCGTCAATACAGCCTCGGGCGGAATCCATTCCCTGACGGATATTTGGGCTATCCATAATTATTCACGTCCGGGTGCGCTTTATAAGGAACTCGCGGTGCCTGAGGGCGGCGTTCCTACCGCGGACTTCTTGAAGAAGTGGCGCGACTTGCCTTATTGCACCTATGACGGCGAGCCTTATCTTATAGATGAGTTTGGCGGACTCGCCTGGGTGCCACCCGAGCGGCGACACGCGGCGAATACATGGGGCTATGGTAAGGCGATTAAGTCGGAAGATGAGTTCTTCGCGATCCTGCGCGGTGAAGTGGAAGATATCCTAAAGGTGAAGTCCATCGTTGGATTTTGCTATACACAACTAACGGATGTCGAACAAGAGCAAAACGGGGTCTATTTCTATGACCGCACGCCCAAGTTCGACATAGAAAAGTTCAAGGCGATATTCACCCTCCAACCCCCATTGTAAAACTATCCGTTTAGAAAGGCATGGGGCGCGTTTTATCCACGGATTCACACGGATTATTTCTCACGCGGAGTCGCAGAGCCCGCAGAGATAAAATCCGTGAAAATCCGTGGATAAAAAAGAGCCCGAAATTCTGTTAATCTTGTTAATCCTGTCTAAAAACAACCCCCAAAAAGAAACCTTGCTTATCTTCGCGGCAAAAGAGGCTTAGGTTTTAGATAAAAGATGCTTATGTTTTGTGTAAAACATAAGCATCTTTTTGGGTTAACAAGGATTAGTTTATAGTTTAATTGTCCATGCAAGGTGTATATCTCGCCTGGGCGCGGCAGACTGCGTGTAAAATGGCGTTTTCAAAAATGCAATAAATTGTCCGTTTTGCTCACTTATAGAACTTTTTTCAATTATTTTTTCCTCTTTTCAAAAAGTTGCCGTATTATATATATGGGGGGCGAGATATTTTCGCGCCTG
>CAVCAF010000004.1:0-26222 GCA_963600185.1 Azospirillum sp. 51_20
AGCCCTTTCGGGGTGCTCAATCTTCGGCTCCGGCATCGGCGCCACCGTCATCTGAAATTTTCTAGACAGGATTAACAGGATTCACAGGATTAGAGTTGAAGTAGGGAGTTGAAGTTGAAGAACTTCAACTTGGCACTTCAACTAGATCTAAATCTTGTAAATCCTGTCTAAAAACAGTTAAGTTAATGGGAGAGAAATGAGACGAATGCGTATTTGCGGTCAATGCGCTTACCCATAAGTCCTACCGCTTTACCCATAGTAAACGCCGCGAGGATTGTGCCAAGCCCCAGTCCGTCAAGGTGCCCGAGAAATGCCATTGTCAAAACTCCTGTGAGCGCGAGACAGGTCACATCAAATGAAACCTTTATCTTAGGATAGCCAACATGGGTGATTTGCGAGAGTTCGCGCGGGAAGAGATCCGTCGGGATAATCGGCAGGTGACAACGATTAGAGAGTACGATGCCAAAAGTAATCAGAAGATAACTAATGACAAAATACCCTATTCGCCAGGCGAGTCCGTTCGGTAGCGCGGCAATCCACAATTCGTGCACATCTAATAACTCGCCGAAGACGAAGCCCACGACAAAACTGCCGAGGTAAGGGAGCACGAAGCGGTGGCGCAAGATCATCAAGCTCGCGACAAGTAAACCTTGAAAGAGATAAGTCCATGTGCCGAGCGAAAGTGCGGGCAGAACCTCCGAAAAAGCGAATGGTACGCTAGAGATAGCCGAAATGCCTGAACCCGAATAGAGCATGAGTACGACACCGAAGCTATTCGTTATTACGGCAAGTAGTAGCGCGGCTTCACCTCTGCAAACTCTTTTGCCCTCATCGGATGAGGGACTTTGAGACTTCTTCATTTTATCCTTCTTAATTAGAAATTAGATACTTTGTTATAAGAGTATGTGCGCCTCGTACTTACAGAGACTTTATCGCGGCTAAACCCGCGCGAAGTTGAGCCGTAGAAACATGTGGATGTGGCTCAAAGACAATATGGGGCACCGCGCCTACGAGCGGCTTCAGCGCGGCAAAGTCCACTTTCCCCATGCCGGGAGCACCGTGGTCGTCATTAAAGTCCGTCACATCATTGATATGCACGCCCACAAAGTCACTCGGGGTCTTACGGAAATCTTCCGCGGAGAGCGCGAGCCAATTGTGCATTTGACGGACGCGGTCGTGCCCCGTATCAAACCATCCTTTTAGCGGTGCCCCTTTGAAAGTCTCTAAAAGCGCAGAGAGTTCCACCTCATTCGGGAACGCTTCTAGATAAGGCAAGTTCTCGAGCCCCAGCACGACATGGTGATTTTCTAGGAGTGGAAAGAGCTTCTCGACTTCGCTTTTAAAGACATCCATCTGCTTAGGACTTCGCGCCGCACGGACTTTTCGTGCACGGTGCAGGGCGCGGGCATACTTCTTCGCCTTTGTATCGCCCTTCGCAGTTTGCAAAAGCGCCTTTAGTGTGTCGGAAGAGAAGGCGCGGTGCCAGAAGGAATTAAACTCGACACGCCCTGCATGCAAAACGACGGCTGTCGCCCCTAACTCCGCGGCACATTCAATCGTCCGCGTCAAATGAAAGCGGGCGAGTGCACGACTTTCCGCGTCCTTCGCCATGAGGGAATAGAGTTCGGGGTGCCCTGAGGGTGCCGAAAGTGGCACGGGACAAAACGCGTGCAAAGAGCCAACGGGCATTTCATCTACGTGCCGCTTAAAGCCTTCTAATTGCGTGGGTGTCACCGCATAGCCAAGTTCGAGCGCGTCAAAGCCAAGCTCAAGCGCCTTTTCAACGAAGGCTTCGCTTTTGAGTTCTGGTCTCCAAGAAGTGGAAAGCGCGAGTTTCATGGTAGCGTGAGTCTATCCATAAGCGAACACAAGACGGGCTCAAGAGGGATACTGCGCGTTGCGCGGCGATAAGCGGTCTCAATCTGTTCAATGTTAGTGAAAGCTACCGCGCGCGGCACTTTCCCCATGACCATCCATTCCCGTGCGGCAAGTTCCAGCGTCTTAAAGAATGCCTTACGCGCGAGCGAAACACTTTCTTTGCCTCTCGCTTTTTCTACGCGCGACTCTAAGTCCGAGAGAATCGCGTAAAGCGCATGTGCCGCGTCCGCTTTCGCGAAGACGGTGTTGGGGGTCTCGGCTAAAATGCGCCGAACCGCTTCGCCTTCCGCACCCGATAGGCGGTCATTCTCTAGCGGCAAATCTATGCGCTGGGTGCGCGAGACAATCGTCGGCATTACCGCGTCGGGGGAATCGGTTAGAAGCAAGAAGAGCGTCCGTGGAGTCGGCTCTTCCAATGTCTTCAAGAAGGCATTTGCCGCGGCGGGCTGCATACAGTCTACGCCCGAAACAACGCCCACCTTCCATCCGCCCGAATAGGAAGTCTTCGACAAAGGTATAATAAGATTCTCGCGCACGGGGTCCGTCTTAATCGTGCGACTCTTGCCCTCAGGCTCCAACCAAATTATGTCGGGATGAGAAATCGCGCCTGTTCGCGGCAAATCAGGGAAGAGCCTAAAGATAATCTGCCGCGCTAAATCGCGTGCATTCCCGTCCAAGTCGCCACGGATGAGGTATCCGTTCGCGATGCACCCCGCGTCAATGGCGTGAGAAATCAAAGCAAAGGCTTCAGAGACTTCCATATCAACTCCTCCACTTGCTCCACGGTTCCATTCGCGTCAATTATATGAATGCGTGCGGGATCTTCCGCCGCGAGGCGCTTAAAGCCTTCTTGTAGCCGCGCATGGAATGTGTCGCCCGCTTGTTCAATACGATCCGCGGCGGTGTGGGTTGCGATTTCGCGATCATGCATTCGTGCGCGGCAAACCTCGCTTTTCGCCTCTAGAAGGAAGGTCACATCTGGTAGAACATCCTGCCGTGCGAAAGAGTCCGCTAAACGTAAAGGCTCAAGGGGAAGTCCACGTCCATAGCCTTGGTAGGCGTATGTAGAGTCACAGAAGCGATCGGATAACACCCAAGTGCCGCGCTCCAGCGCGGGGACGATAACATCATGGATAAGTTGCGCCCGCGCCGCCAAAAAGAGTAGTAATTCCGTCCTATCGCAGAGCGGCTCGGATGAAACTTCTTTTAGAATAGCACGAATACGCTCGCCGACTTGGGTGCCGCCTGGTTCACGCGTCGTAAGAACTTCTATACCTTGCGCTCTAAGCCGCGCGGCAATACGCGCAACTTGCGTGGACTTACCGCATCCCTCGCCGCCCTCGAGTGTTATAAACTTACCTCTCATCAAATCAACTCTCCTCTTTCAAAGAACACTTTCACGCGCGAAAGTAATTCGTCAATATCTGGTACCGCATGGACTGCAGCAGGGATGGACTTTCTAAAAATAGCCCCGTAGTTCTTAGTCACAACACGCGGATCGGTCACAATAACAATGCCGCGGTCGCGCTTCGTGCGGATAAGGCGTCCGAAGCCCTGGCGGAACTTTATGACAGCCTCAGGCAAGGCATAGTCGCGAAAAGCACTGCCGCCCTCGCGCGTAATTTTCTCACTACGCGCCTCAACAATGGGGTCGCCCACTTGCGCGAAGGGTAAACGCGCGATAACAACGCATGTAAGCGCCTCGCCCGCGACATCCACGCCTTCCCAAAAAGATTGGGCCCCAAAAAGGACGCTCCGCCCTGTATTCGCCTTTAAACGCCGCGTCATCGCTTCTCGCGAAATCCCCTCGCCTTGCACAAGCAATTCTAACCCCACCGTCTCAAAGGGTTCGCGGCAAGCCTGCGCCGTCGCATTCATCATCTCATAACTCGTAAAAAGCACGAGGGCGCGTCCCTTCGTAATCGTGAAAAGTTCACTAAAGAGTTCCGCTAACTTCGCCGCGCAAGCGGAGCCATTCGCCGAAGGGTCGGGCATCCAATCAGGAGCCAGCACGAGGGCTTGGGTAAAATAATCAAAGGGACTTTGTGCAACGAGCGTTTGGAAGCGTTCCGCCACACCAAGACGACGCGCTGTATACTTAAAATCATTGCCGACACGCAGCGTCGCGGAAGAAAGAATGACGGAGTCCTTCACATCATAGAGCATCGTGCGCAAATCTTCCGCTACCGAGAGCGGCGCGGCAACAAGACGTAAACTTGAACGATGATTCTCAAGATGCAAGCGCTCTATCCAATAAGCATGGGTGTTCTTCTCGCCTTTCAAAATGAAATGCGCGGCATTCGTAAACGCCACAAAGTTTTCCGCCAGCCCCGTCAATTGCGTCGCGAAGTCCGCCGCGAAACCCGCCGCTTCATTTTCCTCAGCTTCGGCGGCGAGGCTATCGCGCATAGAATGCAGAAAGCGAATTAACGCCGCCATTTCGCTTTCAAACTTCGTCCATGCCTTCTTGAGCGCTTCCTCGTCCCACGCGTCTTTTTCATAAGCTTCAAAGAGTCCACGCACCGAATGACGCCTAACACCGTCCTTTACATCATAACGGACGATTTCCTCATTCCCGCTCGGCAGAAGAAGAAGTGCCGCGCGACTAAAGACGCTTTCCGCCGCACTCATAAGATGGGTGAGCCGCGGGGCAACGCCTTCCAATTGCTGGGCGAGTTGCGTCGCGAGTGCACGGTTTGTGAAATGTCCAGCGCAAATGGCACGATCCAAAGCCGCCAATACACCACTTGAACGCCCTTTCGCATTTCGTGGACGGCGCGATACACGATTGATAAGACGCGATAACTCGAAAAGTGAAAACTCATGACTAAGATAGTCCGTCGCGATATTCTCTAGGTTGTGCGCCTCATCGAGAATAAGCCGCGAATACGCGGGCAGAATCGAGCCCGCGCCACTCGTCGCGTCCGCAAAAACAAGCGAATGATTCACTATTACTAAGTGCGCCTCGGACGCGGCTTTTCGTGCACGATAGATAAAGCACCGTGAATAATAAGGGCAGCGCCGCTTACTACACTCTTCGCCTGGACAGGTTAATTGCGCACGCGGCAAACCATCGTATGTATCTAAATCACCATCAGGAGTAGATTTAAGCCACTCAATTAAGCGCGGCATTTCGGCTTGCTCGGCATCGGACATCGTCCAATAGCCTGGCGCGAAAAAGTCGCCCAGTGCCCGCAAGCAAAGATAATTACCGCGCCCTTTTAGAAGCGCGACTTTAAACTTCGCCGCCTCATCCCAAAGAATCCGCAAGGCGCGGGGGATATCCGACTGCACCAATTGGCTTTGCAAATTGCGCGTCGCTGTAGAGATAATAACGGGGGTGTCGTTTGTATACGCCCAGAGGATTGCGGGCACTAAGTAAGCGAGCGACTTACCAACACCCGTGCCCGCTTCAATCATCAAATGTTCACGCGTATTAAAGGCGCGCGCAATCGCCTCAAGCATCGCGATTTGCCCAGGGCGCTCCTCGTAGCCCGACATGGCACCCAGCGTACCGCCCGCACGCAAGTGCGATGCCGCGCGTTCTACATCTAGTAAAGCGCAATCTTCATGGGTGGGCAAATGGCGCTTTTTGCCAGTTTCGCGCGTCTCTGGTAAAAACGCATACCAGTTTGGATCATCTATAAACGCGGCGGGCGACATGGCAAAACCCGAAAGCTTATGCCCAGAGTTTCTCTAAAGCATAATACGCACGCGCTTCTGGAGAGAATACATGCACAATTACATCAATGTAATCAACGACGATCCAGCCGCTCTCAGGGTCGCCCGAGGTCCTATAACTCGACACGCCCTCCTCTTTCATCACGCGCTGCGATTCCGCAACGAGTGCCTTTAAGTGTGGCGCGGCAGCACCCGTCGCCACAATGTAATAATCGGCAAGAGAACTCTTGCCTCTTACATCATAGACTTTTACATCTGTGCCTTTTCGCTCTTCTAACGCCTGAACGATGCGGCGAACTTGTTCTTCTGGTGTCATCATAGTGCCTATTAGTATACCAAAAACGCGTCCCTTAGTCTAATACACCTTTTGAAGGCGCGGCTTTTTCATCCCACCACGAGCCTTTGGCGGAAGCTATGCGCGCGATGGGTTTAGTCGTTAATTGCTTACCTTTCGCGCTCGCCGCTCTTATCGGGACGACATCTTGCTTCACCTCGGGTTCACCAGGCGCACTCGCACGCTTTACTTGCTCCTTCAAAAGGAAATATTGCTGATTTATGCGCTGATTCTTCGCGGGTTTATACTTCACATAAAGTGTCTCGGGGCATCCTTCTTGCAAGAAGAGGATCTTCGATTTAGGTTTCTCAGGCGACAAATGATAATCCTTATTACGAATAAGCCCACCAAAACGGAAGCGCTTTACATAACTAAACCCATAGCCGCCTTCTTCATAAACGCAGGTGAACTCGCGCGTGTCGCGATCCTTCTCCTGATTATAGCGCAAAACCGCGAGCAGATCTTTATCAACAAAGACCTTATCCTCGGGCTGAACCTTACGAAAGCGACCATCCTTCCAAATCAAGATAAGTTCATCCAGTGACGAGCACTTAAAAAGTTCATCGCCATTACGCAAAGCACTGCCCACATAATGGTTTTCGCGATCCCACTTAATCGTAAGTTCCGTCGCCGTAATCGCGCGGACATCTACTTCTTGGAACGGTGCCGTACGAATCTCTGTAAGACGCGGATATTTCTTCGCATACTGCTTAATGAGTCCCTTAAGATATTTCACCACATAGGCTCTTAAATGCGCGAGATTGTCGCGAACTTCCGCTTCTTCTTTCTTAATACCTTCAATTTCTTCGCGGTTCTTGTTAATATCAAACTGCGAAATACGGCGGATTTGCAATTTAAGTAGCCGCTCAACATCCTCAGCAGTCACCGCGCGGCGCAATTCTTTCAAAAACGGTTTAAAACCCTCAATAACCGTCTTTTGTACGCCCTCGTAAGTCTTCTCATTCTCAATACGCTTATAAATGCGCTCCTCAATGAAGATACGATCTAGTGTGCGGGCATGGAATAAGTCGTCCAACTCACCAAGGCGGATTTCTAGTTCGCGCTTCGTAAGTTCCGTCAACCGCGTCACATTATGCTGGAGAATCTCCGAAATGCGCATGAGCTTCGGGCGACCCGCCTCAAGCACAATCGGACGCGAAGAAAGCGACTTCTCGCATGTCGTAAACGCATAAAGTGCCGTAATCGCCTTTTCTTGGGTGACACCCGTCGCCAGTTCCAGCTCAATACGAACTTGGTCACTCGTTAAGTCGTGCAACTTACGCACCCCAACCTTTTTCTTCTTAATAGCGTCCTCAATTGACGCGGCAATAGAATCCGTCGTCTCGCCCCAGGGGAGTTCCGTAATGACGAGTTTATTCTTATCTTCCTTCTCGATTCGTGCGCGAACTTTTACCTTGCCGAGTCCATCTTGGTAATCGGAGGCATCCATAATGCCGCCGAGCTGGAAGTCAGGATAAAGCGTAAAGGGCTTCTTCTGCAAAAGCGCGATTTCCGCTTCAAGAAGCTCAATAAAGTTATGGGGCAAAATTGCTGTGGAAAGTCCAACCGCGATACCATCCGCACCCAGCATAAGCAAAAGCGGAATCTTCGCGGGCAAATAGACGGGCTCTTCTTTTCTGCCATCATAATTCGGGACAAATGTCGTCGTCTTTTTATTGAAAACCTCGTGCCGCGCAAGATCCGTTAAGCGGCACTCAATATAACGCGTCGCCGCGTGAGGCATGCCCGTATAAAGCGAACCATAGTTACCCTGCCCATCTATTAAGTAGCCCTTGCCCTCGCCCCAGAGTTTATTGGCGAGAACACAAATCGCATCACCAATTGAAGCGTCACCGTGGGGATGATACTGCATCGCGTGACCGACGATATTGGCAACCTTCGTATAGCGTCCGTCATCCTTTTCCCAAAGCGAATGCATAATGCGCCGCTGCACAGGCTTAAGTCCATCCTCAACGGCGGGAATCGCACGCGAACAAATTACATACGCCGAATATTGACGGAAGTTATCATCATAGAAGTCGCGCAAGGGCCCGCGTCCCGTGAGCCCTTCCTTTACTGTTACAGGCACGCCCGCGGAGGTTTTCGCCGCGGTCTCTTTAGTAGGTTCCGCCTTAGACTCCCCGTTATTATACGTGAAAAGAGTATACCCATCATCAAGAATACTCGGCGGCTCGCCCTTCTTATTCGATTTGCCACTCATTACTTAAAACTCCGACGAATCGCACACGAGCGACTCCATAATATAATTTTTGCGCTCAGGCGTGTTATTGCCCATATAGAACTTAATGGACTTCTCAACATCCTGATCATCCGCGCAAGTCACGGGCGTAAGACGCATATCTTTACCTATAAAGTCCTTAAACTCTTTCGCGTTAAGCTCGCCCAATCCCTTAAAGCGCGTTATCTCGCACCCCTTGCCACATTTCGCGATTGCTTTCTCACGCTCCTCATCTGTAAAGCAGTAGTACTGCTCTTTTTTATTACGGACGCGGAAGAGCGGCGTTTCTAGCACAAAAACACGCCCATCGGTAATAAGCTGGCGATAAAAGCGCATAAAGAAAGTCGCGAGCAACATCCGGATATGGAGACCGTCCACATCAGCATCCGTCGCGAAGATAATCTTACCATAGCGCAAATGCTCGAGACTCTCATCCACATCAAGCGTCTTAATAAGATTAAAGAACTCCTCGTTCTTATAAAGAACATCTTTATTAAGTCCGCAAGTATTTAGCGGTTTGCCGCGCAAGAAGAAGACAGCCTGATTTGTCGCGTCACGCGCAAGTCCTAGCGTACCGCCCGCAGACTGCCCTTCCGTCAAGAAGATCATCGTTTCCGAGCCCTCGGGCAACCCCGTCTTCTTATTGATCTTATCGAGTTTTAGATGATTTTTGCTATCTTTTAGTTGCGGAACGCGGACGCTGACGGCTTGGGAACGCTCCCGTGCCTGTTTCTTAATCGTATTGAGTTGCGAGCGAATCTTGCCCGTTTCCTCAATCTTCGCAATGAGCTTCTCGGTCTCGCCAGGTGCACGGTGAAGAGCCGCCTCAATTTCCTTCTTCATCTGGGCAACGAGATCTGAACGGATATCATTCATCACGAACTTAATCTTCGTCTGCCCCTCAAAGACAGGATTCATAATCTTTAGGCTAACCGCGCCGATAAGGCCGTCACGAATATCATCCCCGTCGAATTTCTTCTTCGGGTCATAGTCATTCAGAGCTTTCGTGAGGGCTTCTTTAAATGCCGTTAAGTGCGTACCTCCGTCCGTCGTGTACTGCCCATTCACAAAAGAATGGTATTCCTCGCCAAAGCGGTTCGTATGTGTAAAGATAATCTCAAGATTCTTCGTGCGGATATGGAACGGAGCATACAGCTTCTCAAATTGCGCCTCATCCGCGACAAGATCGGCGAGACCACCCTCAGAGCAAATCGCCTGCCCATTCAAATTGATAGTAAGCCCTGCGTTGACATAGCAGTACATCCGCATACGCCGAAGGACATGCTCCTCACGCATTTTAAACGCCTTCAGGACTTTTGCATCGGGTTTATAGTGCGTAAAGGTTCCATTGGGCTCGGCTTTCGCACATTTGCCGCGCTTTTTGGATTGTAGCCGCCCTTCCTTGAAGAAAGCCTCGGAGTATTCGCCATCACGATAGGAGCGCACCTCGAAAAACTCCGAAAGTGCATTAACCGCCTTCGTGCCCACGCCATTCATGCCAGCGGAGAATTGGAAGTTGTCCGAATCGAACTTGCCGCCCGTATTCATTTGGCTTACGCAGTCCACAACTTTCTCTAGCGGAATGCCGCGACCATAGTCGCGCACGCTTACTTCGCCCGAATCATAATTGACCGTAACATCAACCTTCTTGCCGCACCCCATAACAAACTCATCAATGGAGTTATCTATAACCTCTTTCATAAGGATATAGATACAGTCATGGTACATTGCGCCCGTACCAGGTTCGCCGACATACATCCCAGGGCGCATACGGATATGCGTCACTGGATCCAGCGTCTTAATGCTGTCCGCACCGTAATTGGTCTTCGCCATCGTTCAAAATCTCTTCTTTTCTGCTTCTTCTTACCGTTTATACGACTTTTCAGTCCTCGCTAACGCCCAAATCGGCGAGGCGCATAGAAATAATGCGCGAAACGCCCTTCTCCTGTTGGCTCACGCCATAGACGAGATCTGAGCCCGCAATCGTATGCTGGTTGTGGGTAATAATCAAGAACTGACTCTGCGCCAGAAACTCCTTCAATTGCTCAACGAAACGCCCAATATTCGCGTCATCAAGTGCCGCATCGAGTTCGTCTAGCATACAGAATGGTGCAGGCTTAATCATGAAAATCGAGAACAAAAGCGCAACAGCCGTCATCGTACGTTCGCCACCCGAAAGAAGCGTAACGGACTGCGGACGCTTACCAGGCGGACGCGCAATAATATCGATACCGCACTCAAGCGGATCTTCCTCATTCTCAAGCAAAACAAGCCGCGCCTCGCCGCCACCGAACAACTTCGTGAACATCGTCTGGAAGTTGCGATTCGCCTGTTCAAAAGTCTTACGAAAGAGGTCACTTGATTGGGTATTTAAGTTCTCAATAAGCGCCATAATCTGCGCTTTAGCCGCGATTAAATCTTCCTGCTGAGCCTTTTCCTTCGCATAGCGCTCTTCCAATTCGCGACACTCATCCACGGCGACCATGTTCACGGGGCCAAGCGCGGCAATATCACTTTGAAGCTTACTTACACGCTTCTCGAGTTCATCGAGCGCAGGGACGACCCCGTCCTTCCATTCAGGGTCGGGCTCACGCAAAACCGCATCCGCGAAAAGTCCGTACTCATCTCTTAAATGGTCATAGACATTCTGGCGGCGCATCGTCACTTCAGCACTGGCGACTTCCAATTTGCCGCGGAAGTCTCGCGCCTGATCAAGCCCCGTACGCTTCTCGGCGACTTCACTATCCGCCGCGGCAATATGCGCCATCATTTCGCCGCGCTTCTCACGCTCTTCTTCCATCCGAGCACGGCAATCCGCCGCGCGCTGGCGAAGTTCGTCCAATTGCGTAAGAAGATCGCCGCTTTCTTCCGTTAAGCGCTCAATGGAATCATGATAATTCTTAATGCCACTCTCGCGTCCCTCAATAGAGCGGGAAAGTTCCTCACGGCGACGCGTGACGCTTTCCGCCTGCTGGGCAACGAAGGACTGCTCCTGCTCCATCTGACTCGCGGCAATACGCCGTTCAGTCAATTGTTGCGAGTAGACCATGACCTGCTCTTCTAACGAACGCAGTTCGGTCTCACCCTTCTCAATGACTTCCATAAGCGCCTCGCGCTTATCTACAGTCGAAACAACCGAGCCAGACTTCCAAATCTCAATTGCGCCTTCACGATAAACCGCGCCCTCAAGCGCAACATCACCGTCTTCAGCGTGTCCAAAGAGCGCTTCCGCGGCAGTTGTCGCGCCTTCGGCTGGGATAACCGCACCCGAGATCTCGCCCTGAGGCGTAAGAGAGCCCGAGAAAGTCGCCCGCGCACCCTGGGTAGCGTCCGCCTCAGCACCTGCACGCGCGGCAGCCGCCCGCTTTTCGCATTCCAAAATCTCACGCCGCGCGGCACTTACTTCTTCCCGCCGCGCATCCCGCCGCGATTGGATCTCGGCAAATGCTGCTTCCGCCGCGAGTTGGGCTTCTTTTGCCGTCTCTAAGGAAGTTCCAAGCAATGCCGTCTTTTGCGCGAGGGACTCCGCCTGCATGCCAATTTCTTCAAGTTGCTTACGCGTCTCGGCAATTTCGCGTTCATCCCGCGCGGCAAATGCACGATATTCCTCTATACGCGAAGCATTTACGCCGATGACTTCATTCGCGCGTGTATAGGCTCCATCCGCCGCCGCCTGTTCACTCGCGAGTGTTTGGAGGCGTTCCTCAAGTTGATGCACCTCACGATGCAATTCTTGTTGCCGCGCTTCAGCCTGAGTAACTGCCGCGGTCGCCTCTTGTATTGCCGCGTCTATTTGCTGACGATTCGCGGCGTTTTGCTCAAGTTGCAGATCAAAGTCATGGATGCGTTGCTTAGAGACATAGATATCAAGTCCGCGCAATTCATCCCGGTATTCTTTATACTTCTGCGCTTTACCGACTTGCCGCTGGAGGGACGCTATCTGCCGCTTCATCTCCCGAAGGACATCCTCTTCGCGCAGAAGATTTTGCTCCGTTTGGTCAATCTTACGGAGCGCTTCCTTACGGTCGGCTTTAAACTTAGTAATGCCCGCCGCTTCTTCAAAAACGGCGCGGCGATCTTCAGGCTTAGAGGACAAAATCGCGTCAATCTGTCCCTGCGCCATGACCGAATAACTCGAGGTGCCAATGCCTGTACCCATGAATAGGTGCTGGACATCTTTAAGGCGACTCGGTTGCTTATTGATGAAGTACTCACCCGAACCATCACGATAAACGCGACGAGTTATCGTCACTTCATGATAATCGGTGCCAAGTTCTTTCTCGCAGTCCGCAAAGGTAATGGAAACTTCCGCGAGCCCCAAAGGCTTACGCGTATCAGTACCATTAAAGACGACATCCACGAGCTTTGAGCAGCGCAAAGCCGTCGGTCGCTGCTCGCCGAGCACCCACCGAATCGCGTCCGACACATTCGACTTACCACACCCATTGGGACCCACGATAGCGATTAGACCTGGGTCAAAAGTAAGCCGCGTTTTATCGGCGAAGCTCTTAAAGCCGACAATATCTAGCTGCTTAAGATACATGCTTAGATAAGCCCGCGCTTAATGAGGTGTTCGGCGATTTCCACCGCGTTAAGTGCCGCGCCACGCAAAAGTTGGTCGCCCGACACGAACATATCAAGTCCCTTGCCATCCGTACGCGAGATATCCTGACGGATGCGCCCCGCGAGGACATCATACTTATTGGTCGCGTCCATCGGCATTGGGTAGCCGCCATTCAACGGGTCATCCACAACCTTAACGCCCTCGCATTTCGCAAGAATCTGCCGCGCTTCCTCAGGCGTAATCTTTTCCTCAAACTCCAAGTTCAACGATTCGGAGTGGGCACGCGGAATCGGCACGCGCACCGAGGTGCACGAGACCATAAGCTCTGGCGCATGAAGCATCTTGCGCGCCTCATTGCGCATCTTAAGTTCCTCGAGCGTATACCAATTGGTCTCATCGAACTTATCAATGTGTGGAATCAAGTTATAGGTGAGCTGGTGCTGGAATGCCTTAATCGTAGGTTCCTTGCCCGAAGCCATTTCCTTCATCTGAAGCTCAAGCTCCTCCAGTCCAGGCGCACCCGCACCCGACGCGGCTTGGTAAGTGGAAGCAATTAAGCGTTTAAGTTTCTTCGCCTTATGTAGTGGGGCAACCGCCTCGAGCATAATTGCCGTCGTGCAATTGGGGTTGGCGATAACGCCCTTGTTCCAGTCGAGATCCTCAGGGTTAACCTGCGGCACAACGAGCGGCACTTCGGGGTCTTGACGGAACGCACGCGAATTATCAATCATCTTCGCACCCGCCTTAACAACCGCGTCCTTTAACTGAATGGCGACATCCGTCTTGCCCGCGAAAAGGACGATGTCGAGTCCCTTAAAGCAATTCTCATCCGCCTTAAGGACATGATAAGTCTCGCCTAAAATCTGCTCATCGCGTTCGCGACTCGCGAACACTTGCACCTTCCCGCACGGGAAGTGGCGCTCTTTAAGAACCTTAATCATCTCAGTTCCAACCGCGCCTACACCAACTAATCCAACATTATACTGCTTCATGGTTTTCTTTTCTCTCAAAGTTGTTGTCCGTATTATACCATAAATCTGACCTACGGACGCAAGAAATCACATTCTTTCTAATTCCCGCGTCAAATCCTTCTTCTTAAGCGACTCGCGCTTGTCATGTAAAGCCTTACCGCGGCAAACGCCGAGGTCTACTTTAACGCGTCCGTGATGAAGATAGAGTTTCAAGGGGACGAGTGTCAGTCCTTTCGCTTCCGTCTTCATCTTAAGTTCGCGAAACTCCTTCGCGTGGACGAGTAACTTACGATTCCGCTTGGGGTCATGATTAAAGCGATTGCCGAACGCGTATGCCGAGATGTCAGCGCCCACGAGCCAAAGTTCTCCACCGAGAACCGCACCGTAAGCGCCCGCGAGCGAAACACTGCCTTGCCGAACCGACTTAACTTCAGTGCCCGTCAATTGAATGCCGCACTCGAGCGTTTCGAGTACGGCGTAGTCATGCCGAGCCTTACGGTTTTCAGAAAAAACAGGGTTAAACTTCTTCTCGGACACCGCCAGTTCACTCAGCTCGCGTAGAACGACTTCACGTTAACGTGCTTTTCGCTCCACTTGACTTTCGCGTCCTCAGCACGGGCGATCGCGTCGAAGTCAATCTGCGCCGTGAGCTTACCCTCAACAATCTCGCGCAAAACAAGGTCGACCTTTTCTTCGTCAAACGATTGCGGATGCACCAAAGGCTTGGCGCCATTGATGAGTTCACGCTCACGCATTGAAACCAGATTAACCAAAATTGGCACTGATCCAACCTTTTCTTGTGCTTTCTTCAGAAGTTCTGTATTCATCGTTAATTCTCCGTGAGAGGCACAAAAGGCACCCCTCGCTATAGTTTATATATTATACTATATTTTGGTGCTCGAACGCAAGGGGTATTTCACGCAAATGTAGGCGCGTAGAAAGAGAGATTAATCCTGTAAATCTTGTAAATCCTGTCTAAACTAAGCCCGACTAACCGCCGCGCGAAGTGCGTGCGAGGGGTTAGGTTTCGGGGCGGAGACGCCCCGACAAGGTACACCGTGCACCCCGTCCCAGTACCTCGCCGACCCCGTCCCAGTACCCCGCCTACCCTCTCTTACTGGGAATCCTTCAAGAGACCGCGGTCTGTTGGCTTGGAGACCGCGGTCTCAGGGTCGAGTGACCGCGGTCTCAAGGCGCTGAGACCGCGGTCTCTTGAACCCCGCCTACGCACCCCACTATTCACTTGCTACTGGGAGTGCCCTTATTGACGACTACGAAGAGACGGGGGAACCACATAAGGACGGTTCCGTCCGCCGCGGGAGTGTAAACCGCGGCAAAGCGCTCAGACACTGCCGCAAGGAAAGGTGCACGCTCCGCCGCGGGAAGTGCCGCGGTAAATGGCCGTAGCCGTGAGCCCATGTACCAGTCCACCAGCCCCGAAATGCCGCGGACGGGTTGCGCATAGTCCGTCCGCCAGAGGGCAACATCTTGGGAGAGTCCCCGCGCAAGCCCAAAGTAATCGTCATGCTTTAATGTCCCTAGGTCATGAACCCCTCTAAGGTACTTGCCCCACATAGGGGAGGCTTTTAACTCCTTTAATATAGGAGTAATAGGCATAGCGTCCGTCAAAGGAATCTGAAAGGCGAGCGTTCCGCCTGGGTTCACATGCTTCCACAGGGCGGGGATTAGCGTTTTGTGGTCGGGGATCCACTGCAAACAGGCATTCGAGAAGACAAGATCATAGGAGCCCGCCAATTCGCGGCAGTCGGGCGAGAGACTCTTTTCTATAAAAGTAAAAGTCGGATGCGCCTTGCGTGCCTTTTCAAGCATGTCTGGGGAGGCGTCCATTCCCGTAATTGCCGCGCTAGGAAAGCGTGCGGCAATAGCCGCCGTACTATTGCCAGGCCCACAACCAACATCCAAAACGGAGCGCGGCACTTTAGGGACGCGTGCGACTAAGTCCCGTGCGGGTTGCGTCCGTACTTGCTCAAACCGCAGATATTGTGCCGCGCTCCAATCCGCCGCGGCATCCGTCTCACTTAAGTTCTTTTGCATAACGCTTAATGGCAGCGTCCGTCTTCACGCTTTGGACAACATGCGCGGGCGGCGGTATCCTGTCCGAGACAACGATAACAGACCTCATTGGAGAGAGGCTTGCCCGTGAAGTAAGCGTCCAGATTCTCAAAGGTCGTCGTCGCAATATTCGCGAGTGCCTCATAAGTCAAGAAGGCTTGGTGCGAGGTGACGATCACATTCGGCATTGAGACGAGAAGCGCGAGCACCTTATTTTGGCGCACGGTCGCCGAACGATCCTCATAAAACCAGCCACTTTCTTCTTCGTAGACATCAAGTGCCGCGCCGCCTATGTCGCCATTGCGAAGTGCCGCGAGAAGTGCGTCGCTCTCTACGAGTCCGCCGCGGGATGTATTGACGAGAAGAACCCCCTTCTTCATCTTAGCAATTGTCGACGCGTTTATCATGTGCCGCGTCTCGGCGGTTAACGGACAGTGTAGCGAGATAACATCCGCCTGCGCGAGAAGTTCCTCAAGCGACACATGCTCAAGATCTGCCGCGGCATTCGGGAACGCGTCATACGCGAGAACCCGCATGCCAAAGCCCTTGCAGATCGCACAAAAGACGCGCCCTATCTTGCCCGTACCAATCACGCCCACCGTCTTACCATGTAAGTCGTGTCCCGTTAAGCCCACGAGGGAAAAGTTAAAGTCACGCGTCCGTGCCGCCGCCTTATGAATATGGCGATTGAGCGTCATAAGAAGTGCCGCGGCGTGTTCGGCGACAGCATACGGCGAGTAAGCGGGGACGCGCACGACCGTGAGCCCCTTCTCGTATGCTGCCTTGATATCCACATTATTATAACCCGCGCACCGCATAGCCAAAAGCCGGACACCCCGCGCGACAAGTCCATCAATAACTGCCGCGTTAATCTCGTCATTCACAAAAGCACACGCCGCCTCGCACCCTTCCAGAAGCGGAAGGGACGCAAGCCTAAGCCGCGTTTCGAAATAGCTCAACTCATAGCGTCCCGCGTTCAGTGCGTCGAAGGACTCCCTATCGTAAGGTTTCGCATCAAAGAAGGCGACTTTCTTCATGGTGTGCTCCTTTCTGTTGTTGTGCCGCGTGAGAAAACTCACAGCCGCAATAATTCTGACGATAAAGACCGAGTTCCGCCGCGCGTTTGACGGAAAGTTTAAACCCTTCCTTCTTCTTGAAGTCCTCCTTTAGAAGGACAGGCGCGGCACATGCTGAGCCCCCGCACGCTTTCGTCCCCACGCACCACGCCGC
Organism: Azospirillum sp. 51_20; assembly: GCA_963600185.1. Lineage (GTDB taxonomy): Bacteria > Verrucomicrobiota > Kiritimatiellia > RFP12 > UBA1067 > UBA1067. The sequence continues at coordinate 16,971 of CAVCAF010000004.1, forward strand.
GTCTTCCCCCGCGGCAAATATGCGCTCACTCGGCTTATGTGGGCTAACGGTCAGGGAAGTCGCGACGGCATCATATCCATATTGCGCGGCATATTCAAAAGCACGCGTAAGGCTAAAGCGGAAGCACCGATCGCACCGGCGCCCTTTTTCTGGCTCATTCTCAAAACCCGCGGCGACCTCCTCAAGCCACCGTGCGTGGTCATACGCGTCCACGACAAAAGGGATGCCTTCCGTCTCGGCAAGTTTGCGCGCCGCCTCTTCGCGTCGCTTAAACTCCTCCGCCGTATCAATATTAGAATTAGAGTAAAAGAGCGTAACAGTCTTATCTTGCGCCTTCAATCGCGGCACACAAGCGCAGGCACACGGCCCACAACAGACATGCAAGAGCACTTTCACTTCGCTGGGAACACTCCTTCAGCAACATCCTTTACATACGATGAAAACGCCGCGCGAACCGTGCCCGCGAGCTGTGCATACTGCTTCACAAAGGACGGCATGCGCTCATTAAGTCCGAGTAAATCATGTAAAACGAGCCACTGCCCATCACAAACGGGCCCCGCGCCAATACCTACCGTAATCGCGGCAGTCGCCGCCGTTATCTCCGCGGCGAGTTCCGAGGGAATGCACTCAAGCGTAAGCGCGAAAGCACCCGCCTCCACAACAGCGTGGGCATCTTCAATTATCCGTGCCGCGTCTTCGCGTGACTTACCTTGCTTCTTAAAGCCGCCGTAGAGATTGACGCTCTGGGGACACATCCCGAGATGCGCCATAACAGGAATCCCTGCCGCAGTCATCCGTTTAATCAGGGGCGCGTAAAAGGCACTGCATTCGATCTTCACCGCGTCCGCTCCCGCTTTTAAGCAGGCAACAGCGTTTTCCATTGCCTTATCGTCTCCGCATTGGTAGCTCCCGAAAGGCATATCGGCAATCACGAGTGCATTCTTCACAACGCGTGCAACTGCCGCGGTAGCACGCAGGGTATCCGCAATCGTCACAGGCAAAGTCGTCTCATAGCCAAGGACATTGTTGCCGAGCGAGTCACCAACGAGAATGAGCGGCACACCCGCCTCATCCGCCAAACGCGCGAAAGGTGCGTCATAAGCCGTTACGCCGCCCAGCTTCTGGTGTCCCTTCGCCGCACGAATCGCCGCGAGATTCCACTTTTTCGCCATAATGAACTAAATCTCCTTTATTAGTGTATATTGCCACGGCTTGGATGACTCTTCGCCTTGGGCTTCTCGAGTTTCAAGAATGTCGCGAACTTGAGTGCTTCCGCGGGGATTTCTTCGCCCGTCGTATCGGGCATATCCTTTAAATCGGGGGCTTGAGCATGGGTATGATGAAAGCGCGTTTCGGGCTTCACCACATCACGAAGTGCCGCCTTAAAAGCGTCTAGCCCCTCCCGCGTCTCGCACGAAATCTCAATCGGCTTTATGCCCGTCTCCTTTATAAAGCGCGGCAGATTTTCCTTCGCCGCGTCACTATCCATCTTATTCGCGACAATGATTGCGGGGCGCTCAGCGAGTTCCACAGAGTAATCGGCGATTTCCTTCTTAAGGACTTCATAATCCTCCCACGGTTCGCGTCCGTCCGTCCCCGCCATATCGAGAACATAGACGAGAACTTTTGAGCGTTCAAGGTGCCGCAAGAATGCGAGTCCCAATCCCACGCCTTTCGCCGCGCCTTCTATAATACCGGGCACATCCGCCATGCGAATCTTCGCGTAGTCGTCGTAGACAATCGTCCCCACAATCGGGTTTATGGTTGTAAACGGATAGCTCGCGATTTTCGGTGTCGCCGCTGAAAGAACGGAGAGTAGGGAACTCTTACCCGCGTTGGGGAAGCCCAACAACCCCGCGTCCGCAATTGTCTTAAGCTCTAGGCGCAAGCGTTTTTCTTCGGGTTCACCACCAGGCGTATGTTCGGTCGGGGCTTGGTTGACCGCCGTCTTAAAGTGGACATTCCCATAGCCACCCGCACCGCCCTTCGCGACGATGACCGCCTGCCCAGGCTCTGTAATATCCGCGACAAGAAGTCCCGTCTCCGCGTCATAGACCTCAGTCCCTAGCGGGACAGGCACGACGAGATCTTTGCCGCGCTTACCATACATCTTCTGTCCCTTGCCGCCCTCGCCATCCTGCGCATAGCACTTAGGGTCATAGTAAAGGTTAAGAAGTGAGTTTATGTGCTCTGAAGCCTTAAAGACGACATCTCCGCCGCGTCCACCATCTCCGCCATCGGGTCCGCCAAATGCGACGAGAGCCTCGCGACGCATGGACATCGCGCCATCGCCTCCGCGCCCAGAACGCACGAGTACTTCAACTTGATCAATAAAGGTTTTAGCTTTCATTTCACAGATATTATACCATATTTGCGGGCTAAATGGGAACAAGAAGCGCGCGCCGCCTCTCGGTAGCACGCGCCCTTTTCGCGTATCTGCGAGTTAACCTTAGGCTTCCGCCGCGGCTTGCTCGTCCAGAATCGTGATTTTGAACTTGACGTAGACTTCGTGACCGAGGTCGATCGTCGCGTTGTATTCGCCAACTTCGCGTAGCGAGTCCTCAATCGAGAGCTGGCTACGGGCAATCTTAATGCCGCGGTTCGCCTCAATCGCCGCGAGAAGATCGCTGACGCTAATCGCGCCATAGAGCTTCTTGCCGTCCGTCGTCGGTGCCGAAACGGTGAGTTCAAGCTTCGCGAGTTTCTTCGCGACTTCAAGAGCCGCCTTCTTCTCCTCAGCCGCACGCGCCGCACGCTCCGCCTCAAGCTTACGAAGTTTACGCTTAGCAGCTTCCGTCGCGAGCGCCGCCAGCCCCTTCGGGAACAGGCAATTACGCGCGTAGCCAGGCGCGACCTTGACGATCTGACCCGACTTGCCAAGCTTCTTCACATTATCCATGAGCATCACTTCAATATGCATCTTGATACTCCTTTCGCTTAGGCCATAAGACCCATGTTGCGGGCACGCTTAATGCCCTGACGAATCTGACGCTGTTGCGCGGCAGTTACGCCCGTAATGCGCGCGGGCAGAATCTTGCCGTAGTCAGTAATGTAGTACTTAAGCGTCTCGATGTCGTTAACATCAATCGAGTCTTTAGGACCGAAAGTTGGACGCTTACGCGCGGCGAATTCTTCACCAGCGGACGAATTAGATTTCTTGAAAGCCATTTCGCTTTTCCTTTGAAAGATGATTTAAGTTGTTAGAACGGAAGGTTATCCGAGTCATTCTCGAGTGTTTCGAGCGGCGAAACTGGCGCGGGAATTGCCGCGTTTGCTTCGCTCTCGTTCATCGGTGGCCGCGGCGTTTGAGAAGGCATACGCTCGCCCTGCGGCAAGAACTTAATTGTGGAGGCACGAACTTTTAGTTTCTGATGCCTGACACCATCCTTCTCCCACGAATCCATCTGAAGGCGTCCCTCAACGAGGATAGAACGCCCCTTCGTTAGATATTGACCACACAGCTCGGCGAGCTTATCCCAGGCATCCACATCAATAAAGACAGGGAACTCCTGAATCAGCCCGTTGCGATCGCGGCGACGCTCATTCACGGCGAGCCCAAGACGCGCGACTTTCATACCTGTCGTACCAGTTGCGCGCACATCGGGGTCTCGCGTGAGATTGCCCATCAGAATTACTCTGTTGAATGAAGCCATGATTTAAACTTCCGTTAACCTACTTTATTTTTAAGCCTGTACTGCCGCCGTCTCGGTTGCAGGTTCAGCCACGGTTTCAGCCGCGGCTTGAGCCGCCGCTTCCTTACGCGCCTGACGAGCCTGACGCTCCTCACGCTCGGCGACGAGCTTCGCCTCACGACGCTCATCAACCGCGAGAATCTGGACGCGGAACACTTCCTCGACGAGCTGATAGCGCTTGACGAGTTCCTCGACCTTGGCGGGGTTCATCTCAACACGAACCTTCACATACACGCCATTCTCCTTCTTGGACATCGCACGCGCAAATGTACGCTTGCCGAGCGATTCTGAAGAAAGAACCGTACCCTCTAAGCGCGTCACTTCGGCGAGCGCCTTCTCGAGGTTGGCGTTGAGAACATCGTCGCGCGTAACGCCGACGAAGATATAAAGAATATCGTACTTCTTCATTACTTCTTCTCCTCCTTCTTAGCGGAATCAGCAGCCTTCGCCTCATCTTCCTTGCCCTTCTTGATGACCTCAGGTGTCGCCGCCGCGGCATCCGCCGCACCAGCCGCGCCCGGCGTCGCCGCCGCCACATCATCAGGAGCCTTCACGACCGCGACAGCCAATTCGCCGCGCGTGACGATCGTCTGCTTCTCACCGAGCTGGAGATCACGCACAAAGAGCGTTTGATCAAGCCCGAGCTTGGAGACATCAACTTCAAACTTCTCAGCAATATCCGTCGGCAGGCAGTCAACTTCAATTGTACGCAAAACCTGCTCGAGAACGCCGCCGCCAATCTTCACGCCGACCGCTTCGCCCACGAGATAAAGCGGCACGGTGACGCGGACTTTCTCCGTCAGCGACACTTCGCTAAAATCAACATGGATTGGAGTACCCGCCAGGACGTCGTTCTGCATTTCACGCATGAGCGCCGGAACCTCGGTACCGTTCATATCCAGCGTGACCAACAACTGCTTGCTAGTATGACCACGCATCGCCATCATGAAGTCGTGCGCAGGGAGCTTAATAAGCTCGGTGCCACCCTTCTTCATCTTCATTACGCTACCGGGAATCATGCCCGTGCGGCGCAAACGACGGACAGCCCCCGTACCCTGCTCGGTACGAGCTTCCGCCTTAATCTTAATCTGATCCATTTATGTACTTTCTTTTGTGATGACCGCCTGCTCTCGCGCCGAATGCGCTACCCTCCGCGGCAAAACGAGGTAAATTATACCACATTTAGGGGTTAAATTGCAAGCGAAATCGTCAAATCGCAATCCCGCAAAAGAGCGCGTGATACACTCCTTGATGAGAGCGTATCACGCGTTACGGCTTGACTCGTATTCTTTTACTTTGCCGCGTTATCAGTGATATTGAAGGTGATAGTACCCGCCGCTTCAACCTTCTTCTGCGACTCAGTTACTTGGGCAGTGTTCTTCTCTTCAGGGTCACACGCTTTACAAGCATGTTCGCCAACGCCGCCCTCGTGTATCAAGTAGCGTCCAACCGCCGTCATCGGGCAAGCCTTAGCCATCACGCCTTCAGCATTAACATCCACACCTTGGGCAACGAGCCACTGGGCAATAGCGAGGTGGTCGCCTTCTTCAGCCAAAATTAAATCGGCTTCTGAATAAGTAGCGCCAACCTTCGCAAGCGGATCCAATACATCGCGTGCGCCAACCTTAGCGGCGAGCGCAAATGCAGTAAGCCCACGCTTGTTCGCCGTGTTAACGAATGCCGCGCGGCTTTCTTTATCCACAAGGTCAATGACCGTCTGAACCATCGCTTGTTGATTGCGCTTGATAGCCTCAAAAAGCGGTGTCTCGCCTGCCTCGTTGACAACCGTCATCGGGACGACTTTCGCAACGGCGCGGACAGCCGCCACACTACCCGACTTAACGGCATAATGGAGTACCGTGTTGCCCTTAGCGTCCGTTACCGTGGACGAAGCGCCCGCCTCAATCAATGTCTTCATTAACGACAGGTTCTGGACTTCAATCGCCAGCATAAGCGCCGTGCGCTTACGCACATCGCGAGCAGAAGAGCCGTTGATATCCGCGCCAAGCTTCTGTGCATACGGTATCACGACTGGCTGGTCGAGATAAGCCGCGCCAAGAATGAGACTCGTTGCTTCCGCTTTAGTCAACTTCGCATTCTTCTTGAGAAGGCGGAAAGCGCGCGCATATTCACCCAAGACTGCATTAACCTTGAACGAAGCCTTCTCGCACTTTATGCTGAGCTGGCGCGAGATTGCTTCCTCTGCCATAGCAATTTGCGCGTCAATTGAAACTTCTTGGTCAATCTTCGCGAGCAAAGCTAGATACTCCTGCTGTTCAATACCAAACTCCGCAATTGCGAGAAGTCTCTCAAGTTCCTTCTCAAGCTTCGCATTGACCTCGCTTGTAGTAATTGGCTTATATTCCTTCTCAAGCAAGTCAACAATTTTCGCCTTGATGGATTCACAGAAAGACTTCACTTCATCCTTCTTATAGTATTGAGCGAGGAGAGCCTTCGAAAGCTCATCAAGCGCCGCCTCGATCTCCTTGAGATTAAAGTCAGGCGACCAACGCCCCTCACGCGCTTCCAAGAGATCGGTAATGATCGTATCTACCTTGTCCCTAAACGCTTTCGCGGGCAAATCCTCAAGCTCCATCGACATACCCAACATCGTCGACTTGATATTCTCAAGCGAAGTCTGTATTTGTTCGTATGTATCATGCACATAAGGATATTCTTTAACAAACTTCTTCAGTCCCTCATAATCCTTTGCCTCAATAAAAGCCTCAGACTTCTCCTCGATCTCATTTAAGAGGTAAGCCTGCTGACGCGGATTCACCACGCTATTGAGTAGCCCTACGCGTAAAGCATACAACTTAGCGTCCGCGACGGGCATATCCACGAGCTTCACATCACGGATAGCCTCACGCGCTTCAGCGAACTTCTTTGCCGCGGTAGCCTCACGCACGCGCTTAATCAACGACGCACATTGCTCCTCAAACTGCTTCGTCTGCCATTCAACTTTCTTTTTCTCGACGAGCGCGGTCTGTTCGGCGATAAGGTTCGCCAAGCGATCATTAACGGCATTCGTACCGAGGACGACTTTCATTACAGGCTCGTCTGGCTTGCGCATAAGTGCACGAAGTGCCGCGTCGAGCCTAGCAACGATTTCCCGTGCTTTTGCTGGGGACGCATGATAAAGCTCCAATTTCGCTTGATATTCTTTCAATGCCTTTTCATAATCAGCCATGGCATCATCAGACGGCTTTTCACCAGGCTTCTTTTCGTCCAGATGATCAACTAACTTAGCGATCTCTTCAACAAGACCGCAGGCGGCTTTTGCGTGCTTCTCAGCGTCTTCTGAAGGGACACCCAAGGCTTCCGCTTCTTCGCGAACGCGCTTTAGCCTCTCATCAATCATAACGGAATGCTGACGAATACGCGGATATTCCTTCAGAAACTCAAGTGCTCCCTTATAATCATCCGCCGCGACCTTCTCAGCAACCGCCGTCTTAATCTGCGTCTCAATCGTAATCCAGTGCGCGGGGTTCACATCGTTCTGCAGAAGTTTAAGTCCTTCCACAAAAACGAGCGCGTCCACTTCGGGGTCGCCCGTAGCCGCCGACTGCCAAATAACTTCGCGCGCTTCATCGTACTTGCCGTCTTTGAGAAGCTCAGCTGTCTTTGATTGTAGAATAGAAACCGCAGCTTTCTTCTTCAATTCGTCAACCAACTTATCAATGCGCCGATTTACAGCCATCGTGCCAAGGAATATGAACTCCTTCTTATCCTCCTTCACGGCGACACCCTCATTCTTCTTGAGGTCTTCAAGAAGTGGCATAACTAATGCATTGATGGTGTCCACGATCTTCTTCGCATTCTCTTCAGTACAATTGTACTTCACGAGCGTGCACCGATAATCTTCGAGTTTCTTCCTGTACTCTTCTAACTCATCATTAGAAGAGCCATCAATCTTTGTGATTGTATTCGTGACCGAATCCCGAACATCCACAATCTTCGCGGCGGTAGCCACTAACTCGCTCGTCTGTTTACCAATAGGCTCAAGCCCCTTCTTGTCAACACCGAGACGGATGATTTCCTCTTGAACGAGGTCAAAGCGCTTGTCAATTTGCTTAGAGTAAGTGCGAATTCGCGGATAGCCCGCTAAAAAGGCATTCACTTCAGCAAGGGCATTGTCCTTAATTAAACGCGCTGTCTTTTCACGGATTTCTTTCTCGATTTCCGCCCACTGCACAGGATTGACGCGTGTATTTAGGAATTCAATTCCGCGCTTCCGCACAGCCTCATTCACTTCCTCTACGGATGTTGTCGACGCACGCCAAATCAATTCACGCGCCACTTCATAATTCTTTTTCTTTACCTCTTCCTCCGCTACAGGGAATGTCCTCTGGCATTGATACTCAATCCACGCGGGCCAAATAACCGTCTTCTCTAGTTTGCGTGTGAATAGCGCGGCAGCCTCATTCAATGTCTCTAATTCCGCGGCGGTTGGCGTAAAGCCCACAATCTTAGCAAGCTCCTCCTTGCTGGGGATTGGATATTCTGCCAAGAATTTCTTTTTCTCAACCTGTTTTTGCAAATTGCGCTCAAGAGCTTTCTCTAGGCTTTGCACCGCCTTACCCATCAGCTCTTTGTGGTTACCCGCTTCATCATTAACGGGCAACTGAATGATATATTCATTCCCTTGAGCATCAACCGTTTTATAGGTGGTAGGTGGTGGCGTTGTACAGCCCGACATCAAAGCGCCGATAGCGACCCCTGACGCGACTATCATCAATCTATTCATGTTTCCGACTTTCTTACTTGTGCCCAATTTCTTGCACCTCAGAGAGCACTGGGCGGACGCTCTCTTCAGTGTTGAGAGATCGCCCTTCTAAAGCAAGAACGGCGCACTCTCGAAATTCATGTCTCGTAAGAGGCGCCGGAAAGAGCCTGAATAAAACAAGAACAGAGAATGCGCCGCGTGATTTCTCACGCGACGCACCACCCGTATTTCGCTTTATTCGTGAGGAGTTTTCCGGACTTTCTTACGAAGCTACTATACGCATGTTGCGTACGTTGGCGGTTCCTTTTGGGATGAGCCGCCCCCTTGTCTGTAGCTCCAAGGTGCGAGACTACGCGCAAGGTTCTGCCTAGAGATATTGCACATCTTTCGGCCAGTGACGCGCAAGGTGCCGCGTCAATTTCAAAGATCCTTATCTTGCACATAGGGACAATACTTGCCCAAAAGCAAATAACATCTCCTCAAGACACCTACCATTATACAACAATTTGCTTCGCTTCGCAAGAGCATATTTCATCCTGCCCCGCTCGCGCAGTTTTAGACAGGATTTACAAGATTAACAAAATTTTAGATTTTTATCTCACCCGAGAGGCGCTGAGACCGCAGAGGTTTTCTAGCCGTGTAGAAATGTAGAGATGTAGAGCTTCTACAATTCTACAACTCTACACGGCTAATCTTCTCTGCGAGCTCTGCGACTCTCGGGTGAGGAATTAACTACGCCGCGGCGACGGTGGGGCGGGCGAAGCGTTTCCGCTTCGCAACCTAACCTCACGGACCTACTGGGCACTCACCGCGGCACCTCGGTGTGGGGGCGTT
>CAVCAF010000005.1:0-25856 GCA_963600185.1 Azospirillum sp. 51_20
AACACGGACTTATCCGCTAGAGCCATGAAGCCTATAGCCTATTTAATTCTGTTCTTCTTTTCTGCGGGCTCTGCGGCTCTCGGGCGAGGCTTAGAATTTGCGAAAATGCGAGAAGATTGCAGTACTTTAGGATGGGGTAATTGCGAGGGATGGAACCCTTGCGAGCCGGACTGAAACAACGCTTTTATTGTGTAAATCACACAGGATTCTTAAAAGTCTATGAATAATTGGTACAGAGTCGCCGTTAGGGTTGGAAACTCCTTATTGGATTCGGTGTATTGTTCGTATCCATTTGGAGTGTTTGGCATTAGGAGTTCAGAACTGGTTTTGAAGTGTAGACCGTTTCGAGAAATACAGCTGTCGCGTGAGCGCATTCTGTCTTTTGAAATAAAACGCTCACTGATATGCCGCTACATAAGGATAAGGCATAATGACATTCGCCTGCCAGCTTTAATAGATATATATTTTCTTCATAATACAAAGAAAATGCTCGACAAACTTGAAAAGTGGCGTAGCAGGAGCCTATAAGATGTATTATACAGGGCTTTTCTTGTTGTTGTAAGGCAAACGACAACATGTTCCCAGGGGGAGTGGGGAAAGTCCATAGGGAAACGGGAAAAAGTCCACAGGGAAATTACCAAAAGTCCACAGGGAAATAATTGAAAGTCCAAAGGGACTTTTTCTTTTGCTGGGCAACGCCCTTGAATCACGCTTTTGGTATGGTTTTTTGGGGCGAAATATGGTATACTGTTTACTCATGCTAGCAGAGCGATTTAGACGAATCCAGTTAGGCGCGGCGGTGCTCTTCTTTATTGTCCTTTTATGGGGCTCTCAGGAGATGCTCTTGAACCACGCCCCGAATGTTTTTCGTGCCAAAGAAGAGGACATGTCCTTCGCGTGGTTTGTGCCTGTTTACTCCCTTTATGTCTTATGGGCGGGGCGCAAACGCACCATTGCCGCGTGTGCGGCGGGCTCGCCGAGTATCTGGGGTGTTCTTTTCGCGATACCGTGTCTCGCGCTTGGGTTTTTCGGTGCGCGGGGCTTGCAGGTGCGCTTTGAGATCCTCGGATTTATCGGGCTTCTCATTGCGCTACCGTGGACGGTTTACGGTGCAAACGCCGCGAAGCGGTTTGTGTTCCCTGCGCTATTCCTTTGCTTTTGCATTCCGCTCGCGACATTCCTCGACATTGTCACGGTGCATTTACGCCTTTTCGCGACATCCGTCGCCTATAATCTCATGCATGGGTTTGGCGTCGACATTGTCCGTCGCGGCACAATGCTTGCAGCGGGGGATGGGTCATTCCAGATAGATGTGGCGGATCCGTGCGGGGGGCTGCGCTCTCTTTTTGCGCTAATGGCGATGACGGCGGGGTATGCGTACTTCGTGCAGAAGACATGGGTGCGCCGAACGATACTCTTTCTTTGTTCGATTCCGCTGGCGATATTCGGGAATGTGGTTAGGATTTTCTCCATTTGTCTTGTCGCACATTTAACGACGAGCGAGTTCGCGACGGGGTACTACCATGACTTCTCGTGGCTCCCAGTCTACGCCGTGCCGCTTCTCGCAATACCACTTTTAAGCCAACTCATCGCACGCGTTGGGGCGAAGAAAAGCGCGGCGAAAGATGATTCTTCTGAAAGTGCCGCGTCCAATGCCGCGCAAAGTGCCGCGGACGCGGCGGGTAGATACGGCTATAAGTTGGGCGTTTTGATAGTTGCCGCGCTCGTATTTATCCCGATGCTTCTTTGGCAGGCGCATACGCCGCGCCCGAAGTTGATGGCCGCCCCGAGGGTGGAAGCACCTATTCTCGCTGGGTTCACGAGTGCCGAGGTCGCCGTGAGTGAGCAGGAATATGAGGTGCTGCCGAAGGATACCCAGTTCGTCAAGCGACTCTATACTTCCGACCAAGGCGAACAGTTTGCGGTTTCGTGGGTCATTGGTGGCGCGAGTAAGAGCTCGATCCATCGTCCGGAACTTTGCCTACCCGCGCAGGGCTTCCAGATGATGTCCCCGCATACAATTACGGTAGAAGGGACGGCTTGGCGCGAGATTTATCTTGCGTCCCATGGTGAGATTGCGCGGCGTTTCTCTTATACCTTCTATAATCAGGCGGGCTTTCAGACTTCGTCCCATGTCGCACGCATTTGGCGCGACATTTGGGATAGGTCAATCCTCAATCGCATTGACCGCTGGGTCATGATTACCGTGTACGGCGACTGCCAAAATGAGGTGCGTTGGCAGGAGTTCCTCGCGAAGTTGAAAAGGGCGGCGGCGGAATGAGCGGCGTTTTAGCAAGAGTCTTACCATTTGCCCTAGCCTTCGCGGGTGCGCTTATCTTGACGCTTATCTTGACGCCGCTTGTGCGGGAGATGAATCGCCGCTTGGGGATGGTCGATAAACCCGATGCGCGGCGCATCAATAAAGTGCCAATTCCGCGGGGCGGCGGGCTCGCACTTGTCCTAGGTGTCTTTATCTCGTATTCGCTTTTTGTGTTCATTTCTGGGCGACCCGCTTTGCAGTCGGGGCACGTCCTCTCGAATGCGCTTTATTGGAAGCTCGTTATTTTAAGTGGCACTTTGGCAATTATTGGTTATCTGGATGATAAATATTCCCTGCCGCCCAAAGTCAAACTCCTTGGGCAATTGGTAATCGCCGTCCTCGCTTGGGGCTGGGCAGATCTAGGGTTCCGTCGGCTTTGGCCGAGCTTGCCCGCGGCAGTTGATTGCGTCCTTACGGTGTTTTGGATTACGGGGGCGATTAACGCCTTTAACCTCATTGACGGACTCGATGGGCTTGCCTCGGGGATTGCTCTAATTGCAACGGCGGGTATGGCGGCGGCGACTGCCTTAACCCATAATCCGCAATGCATCCTTTTCCACCTCGCTTTCGCGGGTGGGCTTTTGGGCTTTTTGAGGTATAATTACAATCCCGCGAGCATCTTTTTGGGCGACTGTGGGTCTATGTTCGTGGGGTTTGTGCTCGCAACCTTGCCGCTCATATCCCAGACGGCGGACTCTTTTCTTATTTCGGTCGGTTTCCCCTTATTGGCGATGGGTGTGCCAGTCTTTGATACCTCGCTCGCCATTTTACGCCGCATTATTCGCGGCATAATAAACCGCCGCGACGCGACAAATGTTGGCAATGGTAAGATGATGACGGCGGATGCTGACCACTTGCACCACCGCATTTTGCGCTCTGTTAACTCAAATCAGCGCAAGGCGGCATGGATCCTTTATGGCATCACCCTCTTTTTAGTGGCGGTTGGGCTTGTCAATCTTGTCTTTACTTCGCATAGCGCGGCAATTTGGGTTGTCGCGATCGCCATTGCGGGGGCAATCGCGTTTAAGGAGATGTCCCAAATTGAACTCTTTGACGCGGGGCGGCTCCTGAATGAAGTTGCCCATAAGCGCAGACCCCTCCACCACCATAGATGGACGCGATTCGCTGTGCCTTTTTACTTAATTGGCGATATTCTTGTCGTTTTGGTGAGTTATGTGCTCTGCTGCTGGGCGGCGGGGATTGACATTTCGCGCGAACTCCTTTATTATCAGCTCCCGTCACGCATAGCCTGCATACTCGCCGCGCTCGCTATTTTTGGTATTTACCGCACGGTTTGGGCGCGAGCCGTCATCCTAAATTATATTGTCCTTTTCTTAGTTTGCCTTTTTGGTACGGCTATGGGGCGGATTATCCTCGCAAATTCCTCTCATGCGCCTCGGGTTGGGCTTGTATTTACCTTTATCTTCTTTATCCTAACCTATGGGGGTATGGTACTGACGCGGTTTATGCGCGGCATTCTCCGTGACCTCTTTTATGCGGTTGATTACAACCACCTGAAGGCGCAACATAAGGTAAAGAGGGTTCTCGTTTATGGTGCGGGGCTTCGGTATCGGGCATTCCGCCGCGAATTGATTCGCCAATATGAGATGAATAATCGCATGATTGTCGGATTTTTGGACGATAATGTCTTTCTGCGCAACAAGTATATCGGGCACATTAAGGTCTACGGCACGATAAATGATGCGCCGCGGGTAATTGAGAAAACTAAAGCGGAGATCCTTATTATAACCTGCCAAATGACCCCCGAATGGGAGAAAGTCGTAATGGACCTCCTAAAACCGACGGGGATACGCGTTATTTACTTCCAATTTACAGAAACAGAATTATTGAAAGGTAAAGAAAAATGAGCGATTTTACAAAAGAAGAAGTTCTCGCCTACCATAAAGGCGGCAAGGTAAGCGTGCGCCTGCCGCGTCCCTTAAAGACGAAGGAAGATTTGTGCCTCGCCTATACGCCTGGCGTAGCCCAAGCGGTTAAGGAAATCGCGGCGAACCCCGCGGCAGTTTACAATGTGACGGCGAAGCCAAACTTGGTAGCGGTCGTCTCGGACGGAACGGCAATTTTGGGGCTGGGCGACTTGGGAGCCGCCGCGTCAATTCCTGTAATGGAAGGGAAAGCCGTCCTTTTTAAGAGTTTTGGTGATGTAGACGCGTGGCCCGTCCCCGTTGCCCATTGCCGTCAGGGCGGTGCGGATACGGGGAAAACTGACCCCGAGCGCGTAATTGCCGCGGTAAAGGCGATTGCTCCACAATATGGCGGGATTAATCTCGAGGACATTGCCGCGCCTGCCTGTTTTGAGATTGAAAGCCGCCTAGATGCCGAACTCGACATCCCCGTTTTCCACGACGACCAGTGGGGCACGGCTGTCATTTCCCTCGCGGGCGTGATGAATTACGCTAAACTTAAGGGCAAGAAACTTTCGGAACTTAAAGTCGTCATGAATGGCGCGGGCGCGGCAGGTATCCGCATCTGCGAAATGTGCAAGGCGGCGGGGGTGACGGATGTTACTATGTGCGACTCAAAAGGCGTTATTTCTACTGACCGCACCGATTTGAACGCTTTTAAGAAGGTGCACGCCGTTGCGCCAGGCCCTAAAACCTTAAAAGAAGCAATTGTTGGGGCGGATATCTTCATTGGGGTCTCCGCGGCAAATGTGCTGACGGGAGAGGATGTGAAGAAAATGGCGGACTTCCCCGCAATTTTCGCCATGGCGAACCCCGACCCCGAGATTCGTCCAGAAGAAGTTGCCGCGGCATTTGGCGAGAAGCCGTATGTCATGGTGACGGGACGCAGTGATTATCCTAACCAAATTAACAATGTTCTTGGCTTCCCTTACCTATTCCGTGGGGCTTTGGATGTGCAGGCAACGACAATCAATAAAGAAATGAAGGTTGCCGCGGCACTTGCACTCGCGAACCTCGCCCAAGAACCTGTTACGGACGATGTGAAGGCGCTTTACCCAGGCGAAAACCTCGTTTTTGGTAAGGATTATATCATCCCGAAACCTTTTGACCGCCGCCTTTTCGTCGCCGTTTCGTATGCGGTAGCCGAAGCCGCCGTTAAATCGGGGGTTGCCCGTAAGACGGTTGACCTCGCCCAGTACAAGGCGGAACTCGAAAAGCGCAATGCCGAACGCGGCTAACCAAGATAAGTAGCAAGTATTGATGAAGAAGTTCGCGTTTTTAGCACTTTTCGCCTATGTTGTCCTTTCTGGGGCGGCACTTTGGATGGGTGCACTCAATCAGGATGAGGGGTGGTATCTCTACGCCGCCCGCCTCGTCCGTGAGGGGCAAATGCCCTATCGCGACTTCTTTTTCACCCAAGCCCCCCTGTTGCCGACGGTTTACTCGGTATTTACGGGGGTATTTAAAGGAGTGCTGGGGGGACGAATCCTCACGGCACTCTTTGGACTCCTTGGACTACTTTGCGCTATACGGCTCGTCCGTGAACTTGTGCCCCCCGAAAAACGCGGCATTTCGAGCTTAATTGTCGCGTTTTTGCTCGGCTCAAACCTCTACCATATCTACTATACATCCATCCCTAAAACCTATGCTTTAGGGGGGCTGTTTGTGATGATAGGGTACCTGTTTTTGGCACTCGGACTCAAGCGGCAGGGCATAAAAAAGAACGGACTCCTCTTTTTAACAGGCATAGCCCTCGCGTTCGCGGCAGGTACGCGCATAAGTCTCGGGGCACTTTTGCCTGTGGTTGGGCTCGGACTCCTTTTCAGCTATCGCAAAATGGGTCTCGGGTTCGTTTGGTTTGGGATTGGCGGCTTTTTGGGTCTCGGTCTCGTCTATGCCCCTTACCTTTTAGACCCTACGGCGCGGGAAGGGCTCTTCGCCGCCCAAGCTTACCATGCCGCGCGCGGCGGTTTTGACCCAGTCTTTACTATTGGTAGCCTGAGTCGCCTCGTGAGGTGGTATGCCCCCGTTTTTGTCCTCGCTGGGGGGGCTATCCTCTTCTACTGCGAGCGGCACCCCGTCCTACTGCGAGAGGCACCCCGTCCTACTGTCTCGGGCACCCCGTCCTACTGGGAGAGGCACCCCGTCCTACTGGGAGAGGCACCCACTCCTGCGCACCTCTATTGCCTCGCGGGTTTTCTCGCCGTTTTCCTCGTCCAAATTGCCGCGCCTTTCCCCTATGAGGACTACCAAGTGCCAATAATGCCCCTATTTGTTGTATTTATTGCAACTTATATTGGCTGGCGGGCGACGGACGCCTCCCATGTCAAACTTTGGCTCCTTTTGGCGCTCGGGTTAACCTGGGCAGGTTCTTTCGGGTCGCCCCTCCTTCAGGAATGGATGACTAACGGACAAGACCGTTTCTGGACGCTTAAGAAGGCAAAAACGGAACTTGCCCAGTTGAGAGATGCCGCGGCAGAAGTTGAAAAACTTGATCCAAATGGTAAGGATATCCTTACCCAAGACCTCTATCTCGCCGTAGAAGCCGGGCGGAAAGTTCCGCATGGACTTGAGATGGGACCCTTTAGCATGCTGACGGATGACGAATGGCGTGCTCTTCTAGATTCTGCCCCCTGCAAAGTCGCGGCACTTTCGGGCTATTCCTTCGCGATTATGCCCCCGATTTGTAATGAACGCCCTTGGGAACAGCAAGCCGAGTTCTGCCGAATTCTGCGCGAAAAGTATGACTTTGTTGAAGAAATGCAAGATTTCGGACAGAATGCAACAACTCTCCTACTCCTAAAACGCAAGGAGGCGAAATGATGTCCCCCGAGGAGATTCGCGAAATCATCCTCAAAACCGTCTCCAAGACGGGCGGACATCTCGCGTCCTCTTTGGGTGCGGTTGAGATTTGCATGGCGCTCGCGGAGGTGTTTGACCCGAAAAAAGATAAAGTCGTCTTTGATGTCGGGCACCAAGCCTACGCGTGGAAGATTCTGACCGATCGCGCGGGAAAGTTTAGTACTTTAAGGCAATTAGATGGGCTCTCTGGCTTCCCGAATCCGTTAGAATCTCCTTATGACGCGGCAATTGCTGGTCACGCAGGAGTCGCGCTTTCGGTTGCGGAAGGCTACGCCGCGGCGAGGGATAGACGCGGCACAGACGAGCATATTATTGCCGTAATAGGTGATTCTTCGATTGTAAACGGAACTAGCTTTGAGGCGCTCAATAATTGTGCCGCGGCGACAAATAAGGTTATCATTATCCTTAATGATAATGAAATGAGTATCTCGAAGCCTGCGGGGAGTTTTGCACGGTTTTTGGGGCGGCTCATCACAAATGTCCGCTATAACCGTGTAAAAGCCGCGGCAGAAAAAGCGGGACACGCCCTCAAGTTAACCTTCCTCCGCGGCATTTACCACCTCCTCGAAAGCCGCGTAAAGTCGTTATTTCTCGCTAATTCCTATTTTGAGAACTTCGGCATCCGTTATATTGGCCCTGTAGACGGACATAACCTCTCGGAACTCAAAGACTCCTTGACGGTCGCCAAGGAAGATAAGCGTTCCGTAATCATCCATGTCGTAACCAAGAAGGGTAAAGGTTTCGCGCCTGCCGAGCGCAACCCCACCGCTTGGCATGGGGTCGGGGCATTTGACTTAGAGAAGGCGATCTTACCCGAATCAGCAGGCAATACTTGGAGTGACGCGTTCGGCGCGGCACTTTCAGAACTTGCCCGAAAGGATAGAAGAGTCGTTGCCCTCACGGCAGGCATGATGACGGGAACGGGACTCACTAACTTCGCAAAAGAGTTCCCAAATCGCTTTTTTGATGTAGGTATAACTGAGGGGCACATGGTTGCCTTCGCCGCGGGACTTGCCGCGGGGGGTATGCGCCCAGTAGTCGCGATTTATTCTACCTTCTTACAAAGGGCAATAGACCAAGTCATGCACGATGTGGCAATTGCGGGGTTGCCTGTCGTTTTTTGCGTAGATCGGGCTGGGATTGTGGGGGCGGATGGAGTCACCCATCAAGGACTCTACGACTTCCCCATGCTTCGCGCCTTGCCAGGACTAACAATTGTTGAACCAAAGGATGTGGAAGACCTCCATAACTTACTAAAAGAAGCGCTTAATCGCAATTCCCCGACAGTTATCCGTTATCCACGTGGCGCGGCAGTTGCCCATTTGGAGCAGGTTAAGCCCGAAAAACCGCCACGGATCGCCCTCTGGGTCACGGCGGACTGGCTCTGTAAGGCAAATAAGATCGCGGCACTTTTGGGGGATGTGGAAGTCGTCCCCGCGCGGAAAATGAAGCCATTTGATGCCGAATTGCTCGCGAAACAGCGTGAGAAGGGACTAAAAATCGTCAGTTTGGAGAATTGTTGCCTCATGGGAGGTCTCGGCGAAATGATTGGGGCTGATCAGCGTTTTGGCTGGCCCGACCAGTACATTCCTCAAGGGTCGCCCGCCGAATTGGAGGCGCGGTTTGGGCTGGATGTTGAGTCCGTCGTTAAGGCTTTAAAGCAAGAAAGTTAATAAAATGGCGAAAATACATGGTATTCCAGGCGAATGGGCGAGGGTAAAAGGCACGGTTCTCGGGCTTTGGCCTGCATTCATGTCCGTCGCAATTCTCGGTTTCGCGCTTTCCCTCGCGTTTTTTGTGTCCCTCGCCGTCGGTGTTTTCCTTTTTGTCGCGGGGCTAGCCGTTTTAGGCTATAGCCTACTTAAGGGACTCCAACGGATTGAGCGCTACTTTATTGGTGCACGCGGCGAAGAGCATGTTTCGGGACTTTTGCGTAAAATCCCCGATTCTTACCATGTTTATAATGACTTTAAGGCGGGCGGCTATCGGGTGGATCATGTAGTCGTCGGGCCCGCGGGCGTTTTCGCGATTGAGACGAAATGTTGGCGCGGCAAAGTAACAGTTGAAGAAAATCATATCCTTTTGGACGGACAACTCCCCGACCGCTCCCCCACCCAGCAAGCCTCCCGCGAGGCACAATGTGTGAAAAAGGAACTTGCCAAGCTCGGTTATGACGGACCCGTCACGCCCGTTTTGACTTTCGCGAGCGACACTTTCGCGACCCCCATTGCCGAAGTGGACGGTGTCGTCGTTATGAATGCGTCCGAAATTGATAAGCGTTTTAATACTCAGCAAGTTATCTTGCAACCTGCCGAACTCGAGCGGCTAATTGGTCTTTTGGAGAATCTAAAATGAAGAAATCGCGTCTTTTTGCTATTTTTGGGCTATTTTTCGCAGTTGTCGCATTTGCCGCGGACGCGGCAGATCCTGTAGCCCTAAAGCCTAAAAAGTACTATGGTAAGATTGCCCAGCGCATGGCGGCAATGATTCCGCGCTACCATGTCCTGCAAAAGCCCCTAAATGACGAAATCTCGCAGAAAGCATGGACAAATCTCGTTTCTTTCTACGACTTTGACCACTCCGTCTTTCTCAAAAGCGACTTGGATGCCCTCGCGGCACATGAAAAGACGCTGGATGACGAGATTAAAGAAGGGGATGTCTCCTTCGGATATGAGGTGCACCGCCTATTTTGTAAACGCCTAAAAGAACGCATAGACTTTGCGACGAACCTCCTCGCAACCGCCGACTTTAAATATGACGATACGAACGAGGTTTTTGAGGTAAAGCGCGAAGATGCCCCCTGGCCTGAAGATTTAGCCGCGGCGGAAAATCGGTGGCGGCTAAAGATGAAGAATGATATGCTCGCCCAGAAGATTATCCGTGAATTGGATGAGGCGGCGAAAACGAATGCGCCTGCTAAATCGGTTACGAATGAGATCGCTTCCGCCGAAACGAATGCGGTTGATTCGGCGGATGCCGAAATAGAGGACGAACTAAAAGATCCGCGGCAAAACTTGATTACCCGCTACCGCCAATACTATATTGCCCTAACGGAACCCGAGGAAGAAACCGTCCTTCAGAATTATCTTTCCGCCATAACTCACGCGTATGACCCCCATTCGGACTATATGTCGCCCCTTTCAAAGGAAGACTTTGATATGGATATGAACCTTACTTTGTGTGGGGTCGGTGCCGTCCTTTCAATGGATAATGGGGCGCTTAAGGTTATGGAAGTTATGCCGGGCGGACCCATGGATGTCGACGGACGCATTAAGGAGGGCGATAAGATCGTCGGCGTCCAGAATGAACCTGGCAAGATGGAGAACATCCTTTGGAAGCCGATGAATAAGACAATCCGCAAAATCCGCGGCAAAAAGGGTACGAAAGTGACCCTCGAAATCATTCCTCGTAAGGATACGAGTGGGGCAACCAAAAAGCGCATTGAGCTTATTCGTGATGAAATCAAACTAGATGATGCCGCGGCTACGGGGCATGTGGAACGCGTTTCGCTCGGTGGCTTTACAAATAAGGTAGGCTATATTTATCTGCCGGGTTTCTATGGCACAATGGATAAGAACCCAGGCGATAAAGGCTATCGGAGTTGCGCTGAAGATGTTGAGAAGTACATTGGCGAGTTTAATGCCTCGGGTGTGGATGGACTCGTCCTTGATTTGCGTGGTGATGGGGGCGGTAGCCTAAAAGAAGCGGTACTTCTTTCGTCCCTCTTTGTCCCGTCAGGTCCCGTTGTACTTATCCGTGATAACCGCATTACCCAGCCACTGGCTATCCCTATGGGAAACCCCGTCGCTTTTGATGGTCCTATGGTAGTTCTCATAGATAGAGCGAGTGCCTCGGCAAGTGAAATTGTCGCGGCACATTTAAGGGATACTGGTCGCGCTATTGTCCTTGGGGATGTCCGCACCCACGGCAAGGGCACCGTCCAAACGGTCATGGGCATGGGACCCGAGAAATATGGCTCGCTTAAGGTCACAACCGCGCGTTTTTATCGCATAAATGGCGATTCTACGCAGGTAAAAGGTGTAGAAGCCGATATTCATTTGCCGTCCATCCTCGATTCGCTTGATATTGGCGAGGATAAACTCCCGAACGCGTTGCCGTTTACGAAGATTTTGCCAATGGATTACCGTCCCGTATGGAATCTCCCCGACTACATTCCGTCCCTCGCAACTAATTCTGCCGTGCGGTTAGCCAAAAATGAGAAGTATTCGCGGCATTTAGACCATGTAAAAGGCACAAAAGAAGCCCTGGATCGTAAGTTCGTTTCGCTTGATTATGCTACACGCAAGGCACAAATGGCGGCAGATCGCGCGATGCAAGAAGAGGATGAGAAAGAAAACGAGGAATCAGAACCCACTTTCCGCCGCCGTAAAGCCAAGAATGGTAAGCGTCCGAATGATGTTGTTCTTGAGGAGGCGTATAATATCCTTTCCGACCTCATTCATGAGACAAAAGGCGCGAAAATGCCGCGTAAGGCGACTTCTTACTTGGATTCAATCTTTTCCTTTTAATGAAAAAGTCCATAAAGTTCGTCAAAATGCACGGTGCGGGGAACGACTTTATCCTCGTGGACAACCGCTTTGGCGACTTTCCCCTAACTACAAAAGAAGAATTAGCCGCGTTCGCGAATCGTCCTTCAGGCATTGGCTGTGAAGGGATTATCCTTGTAGAAAAGTCTGCTAAAGCCGATTTTCGAATGCATTTCTACAATCCAGACGGATCGGAAGCCGAAATGTGCGGCAATGGGGCAAGGTGCGTCGCGGCATTTGCCCTAGAGATTGGCGCGGCAAAGGCGGCTAAAATGCGCTTTGAGACAGGTGCAGGCGAAGTTGTGGCGGAAGTCCTGAGCGAGAATCTGGTTCGTATTGGTATGCCGCCCCCTCACGGACTCAAGGGCAACTTCATAATTGCGGGAGTCCCCCATCAAATCGTAGAAGAACCCGATCTTGCCGCTGTGGATGTTGAATCGGAAGGGCGGCGAATCCGCAATTCCCCCACTTTCGCGCCTAACGGAACGAATGTTGACTTTGTTACTTGGCTTGACGCGCATACTGCAGCACTCCGCACTTACGAACGCGGGGTTGAGGCGGAGTCCTTCGCTTGCGGAACAGGTGCCGTCGCGACAGCCCTTGTTGGAGTTGCCAATGGGCGCGGCACTTTTCCTGTTGAAGTTAGAACTTACCGCGGCGAAAAGCTTGTTGTGGACGGTGTATTTAACGCGGGCGCGTTCTCGGCAATTACCCTAACGGGCCCCGTTCAGCGTGTCTTTGAGGGAGTTTGGGAGTTGCCGTGAAGAAGAATCCTATTCAAATAAATGTCGAATACGGACTTCTCCGCGGAGCCTGTGCACTCGTAAATGCGCTCCCCTACCGGGTCGCCATGCTTCTCGCGAAAGGTGTCGGCATTTTCGCATTTGATATCCTTCGCTTTAAGCGCAAACGGACACTTTCGCGTATACGCGGCGTTTTCCCTGAGAAGTCGCCTAAAGAGTGCCGCGCCATTGCCCGAAAGAGCCTAATAAATGTCCTTCAAATCGCTATTGAGATGATTCGTGCGCCCTATCTTAACCAAAAATGGATGGATAAGCATGTAATTTCAGGACGCTATTATAAAGATAAACTCGAAGCGCACCTCACTAACGGACGCGGCGCAGTCGTTATGGTTCCGCATTCAGGGAATTGGTATATGGCGGCGTGGTCAATGGCGAAGTATGGAATCCGTCTTTGCGCTATAGCCGCTAAGCAGCGCAACCCCAAAATTGACGCATGGATGAAGCGGCAATATGGTGACTTTGATGTCGTTGAGCGCGGCAAAGCGAAGACCCTCGTGGATATAAAGGAAGCAATCCTAAACGGACGCGTCTTCGCCATTTTGCCCGACTTGCGCGTGCCTCAACCTGATGTAGAAGTGGGCTTTCTTGGAGGTAAGGCGAATGTGTCACATGCGGGAGCTATGTTCGCTGTCGCCTGTGAAGTGCCGCTCATTGTCGCGGCAATGCGCCGAAAGGGTGGGAAGCACGAGTTTGTGCACCTCGGGACGCTCCATCCAAACCCCACTGCCACCGATAAGCGGGCGGAAGCCGCGCGGATTACGCGGGACGCGTTTAAAATGCTTGATAGCGAAGTAAAGGCGCACCCAGAACAGTGGTTCTGGTATAATAAGCGTTGGATTCTTCAACCCCTTTAATAGCGCGGCGATATTTGGTATAATATTAGTCGTTTTCGCAGTGGTCAACAATAGAAATGGAGTTATTATGAAGAAGTTAGTTCTAGTGGCATCTTTGGCTTTGTGCATTTGTGGATGTGCAAAGAAGGATACTAATACGCTAAAAATGATTACGGAAGCGACATTCCCTCCGTATGAGTTCTTGCGCGGACAGGAAATTGCGGGTATTGATGTTGAGATTTGCCGCGCTGTTGCGGAGAAACTCGGCAAGAACTTTCAAGCCGAAACCGTGGACTTTGATTCCGTTATCCCTGCCGTCATCTCTGGCAAGGCAGATCTCGCCGCCGCGGGTATTACGGTTAACGAAGACCGTAAGCGCAATGTGGACTTCTCAGTTCCGTATGTGAAGACGGGCATTGTGGTTGTGTATAAAAAGGCGACACCGTTTAAGTCCGTTGAACAATTAAAGGGCAAGAAGATTGGTGTGCAGGGTGGCACAACGAGCGAGACATTCGTTCTGGAGAAACTCTTGCAGGAGCCTGAGCGCACGAAGTCCCCAGCTGAAGCGGTCGCGGCACTTAAGAGCGGACGCGTTGACTTCGTGATTGCCGATATTGACCCTGCGAAGAATTGCGTGAAGGGCGAGGCGGACTTGGCGATTTCGGACTTCATTACATCCGAGGAATACGCGATAGCTATCCGTAAGGGACAGCCTGAGTTCTTAAAGGTCATAAACGAGACAATTGCTGAAGTAAACGCTGATGGACGCCTCGCGAAGTGGATTAAGGACTTCACCGAAGAGAGCAACAAGTTGAAAGATAAGTAAGATAAGTGAGTGGTAATTTGGTAAAGAGATTTGTATTCGCGGCACTTTGTGCGTTAAGCCTAGGAAGTGCCGCGCACGGGGCGGGAGAGCTACGTTTAGCGACGACGGCGACATTCCCGCCCTATGAATATGTTCGCGGACAAGAGATTGTCGGCATAGATATTGAACTTTGCCGCGCCATTGCGGAGAAGATGGGGCGCGGACTTAAGGTTGAGAATGTTGACTTTGACTCCGTTCTCTCGAGCGTCATGTCGGGCAAGGCTGATCTCGCGGCGGCGAGTATTACGATTACCGATGAGCGCAAAGAAAAAGTCGCCTTCTCGATTCCGTATGTTCGTACGGGGCTTGTCGTCATCTATCGTAAGACAGAGCCCTATATTGGCTTCCCGCAACTAATAGGACGCAAGGTCGGCGTTCAGGAAGGGACGACGAGTGATAGATTTGTCCGTACGCGTTTAAAACAAGAGCCCGAACGCTATAAGTCGGCGCATGACGCTTGCAAGGCGATGTTAGAAGGGCGGTGCGCCTTTGTTGTTGCGGATCTTAGCCCCGCGCGGGATTGCGTGAAAAACGATAGCCGCCTTGGCATGTCGCGCTTCATTTCTAATGAGGAATATGCGATTGCCGTTGCGAAGGACCAGACTAATTTGCTCGTTGTTGTAAATGAAGTCATTGGCGCGGCACAGGCTGACGGACGCCTTGCGAAGTGGATTGCCGACTTCACTAAAGAAAGTGACGCGCTTCAGGAGATTGCGTATTCTACGAGCGCGGCAGAAGCCGTGCAAGCGCCCAAGGTTCCTAGTGCGCTTACGCGGATGTGGCGGGCAATTGCGGATGACTTTTATCTTTGTTTCTTGAAGCGTTCGGCGGACGGTTCCTACCGCGGCGAATATCTTATAAAGGGACTTGGTATTACGCTCGAAGTTGCGCTCTCGGCAATTGTTCTCGGGCTTATTATTGGTTTCTTGGTCGCTGTTATTCGTGCGTCACATGATAAGTACGGCTACTTTGGGTTTCTTAATGCCGTCTCTAAGGTGTATCTCGCGCTCATTCGCGGTACGCCTATGGTTGTGCAGCTTCTTATTACTTACTATATCATTTTAAGAAGTGTAGACTCAAAGGTGTTTATCGCCATTCTCGCGTTTGGTGTGAACTCGGGTGCCTATCAGGCTGAAATCATCCGTGCGGGTATTGAGTCCATTGACTTAGGGCAAATGGAAGCGGGGCGTGCACTCGGGCTCTCGTATTGGCGGACGATGCTGAAGGTCGTCCTCCCCCAAGCGGTGCGCAATGTCCTTCCCGCGCTCGGCAATGAGTTTATCGTCCTTATGAAGGATACTTCCATCGTCGGTTACATCGCGCTCATCGACCTCGCTAAAGGTGGTGACATTATCCGTAGCCAGACCTACTCAGTTTACTTGCCGTATTTGACAGTCGCGGCAATTTATCTCGTCCTCGTCTTGACCTTTACTTGGCTACTTGGGCGGCTAGAACATCATTTGCGGAATACGGGGGCTGACCCTGTGCATAACGATTCGTAAGTTAGAACGGAGAATAAACTATGGCAGAAACGCTATTAAAGATAGAGAATCTCACGAAGAGCTTCGGCAAGCTGGAAGTCCTAAAAGGGCTTTCGACGGAAATCCGTTCTGGCGAAGTCGTTGTAATGATTGGTCCTTCGGGCGGCGGTAAGTCGACCTTCCTTAGGTGTATGAACCTCCTCGATGAGCCGACGGGCGGAAAGATTGTGTTTAAGGGCGCGAATATTGTTGCCGCGTCGGAGAAGGAGAAGAACCTTATCCGTTCTGAAATGGGCATGGTGTTCCAGCACTTCAACCTCTTCCCGCACTTAACGATCCTCGACAACATTACCCTCGCGCCGAGGCTTGTGCGCGGCGTTTCGCGTCCCGAAGCGGAAGAGAAGGCGATGGAACTTTTAACACGTGTTGGGCTCGCGGATAAGGCGATGAATTATCCGCAACAACTCTCGGGCGGACAAAAGCAGCGTGTCGCAATAGTTCGCGCCCTAGCAATGGAGCCGCGGATGATGCTCTTTGATGAACCGACTTCCGCGCTTGACCCTGAGATGGTAGGGGAAGTCTTGGATGTTATGAAAGACCTCGCCCAGCATGGCATGACGATGGTCGTCGTCACGCACGAAATGCGCTTTGCACGCGATGTAGCGACGCGCGTTCTCTTTCTTGAGGGCGGCAAGATCGCCGAGGAAGGTACGCCCGCGGAAATCTTTGAGGCTCCAAAGTCTGAGCGTCTTAAACTCTTTCTTGGGAAGGTGGCGAAATGATGAAGCGTTTTCTATTCGCCGCGATCGCGGCACTTTTCGCCTTCGCCACCTTTGGCGTGACGGAACAGGCTACTACTAAACCGAGCGTGCGCACCTTCGTTGTCGGCTTTGACGCGGACTTTAAGCCCTATGGTTATAAGGAAGGCGAAGAATATCGTGGCTTTGACCTCGATTTAGCGCGTGAGATTTGTGCACGCCGCGGCTGGCAGTTCGTGGCGAACCCGATAAACTGGGACTCGAAGGATATTGAACTTAATTCAGGTTCGATTGACTGTATTTGGAATGGCTTTACAATGCAGGGACGCGAAGATGCCTACACATGGTCGCGTCCGTATGTCGACAACTCCCAAGTTGTTATGGTAAAGAAGGGCGCGGCAATTCAGACCCTAAAAGATCTTAGGGGATGCCGCGTCGGGGTGCAAACCGATACTCCCGTATGGAAGGCACTGAAGTCTGGCGGCGAGCAAGAGAAGTTGGGCGCGACTTTCAAGGAACTCGTCGTAATGCCTAACTATAACCAAGCCGTCCAAGAACTGGACATGGGGGGCGTGGACGCTGTCGCGCTCGATGTAGGCGTTGCCCGCGCGAAGATGGCGGATAAGCCCGATGCGTTTAGGCTCCTCGATGAAGTTGTGATGAGCGAGACTTACGGTATTGGCTTTAAGCGCGGCAATACGGTGTTGCGCGATGAGATTGAGGCGGAGCTCGCGATTTTGGCTACGGACGGCACAATGGAGACGCTCGCTGAGAAATATGGGATTGAAAAGAAGTCCTTGATTTTCTCTAAGAGCAAAGTAAATGACGCGGCGAATGCGGCGACGGCTCAGGCGAATGCCCTCGCGTTTGGGAATATGATTAAAGAATTGCTTGGGGGGCTTCTCGTTTCACTTGAAATCTTTTTCTTAACCTTGCTTATTTCGTTGCCGCTTGGGTTCGTGGTCGCGTTTGGACGCATGGCGAAGAATCCCGTGGTTTCTGCTGTGTTCCAAGCCTATATCTCAATAGTCCGCGGCACGCCCCTTATGTTGCAGATTCTTTTCGTCTACTTCGCCCCGTACATTCTTTTCGGTGCGTCCTTAGCACGCTATCCGCGACTTTTGGCGACTGTTCTC
This sequence comes from Azospirillum sp. 51_20, assembly GCA_963600185.1. GTDB lineage: Bacteria > Verrucomicrobiota > Kiritimatiellia > RFP12 > UBA1067 > UBA1067. The sequence goes on from CAVCAF010000005.1 coordinate 17,531, forward strand.
GCGTTCTCACTTAATTATGCCGCGTATTTCGCTGAGATTTATCGTGGCGGTATTTTGAGTATTGATTACGGACAGCGTGAGGCGGCGAAGGCGCTCGGCTTAGGACCTATTCAAACCTTCTTTAAGATTATTTTGCCTCAGACCATTAAGCGCGTCATCCCTGCTGTGGGCAATGAGGTTATTACGCTTGTTAAGGATACTTCCCTCGCGTTCACAATCGCGGTGACCGAAATGTTCACGATCGCGCGGCAACTCTCGAGCGCCCATACGACTATGGCGCCGCTAATTGCCGCGGGCGTATTCTACTATTTGTTCAACTTCGTTGTCGCGTGGACTCTTTCGCGCGTTGAAAAACACTACGACTATTATAGGTAAGCAATTATGAAGAAAATCGTCATAACTGTTGTTGGTAAAGATACCGTGGGTATTATTGCCAAAACGACGACTCATCTCGCTAAGAACAAGGTCAATATTCTTGATATTTCCCAAACCGTCGTCGGCGGCTACTTCAATATGATGATGGTCGTGGACGCTTCGCAGTGTCCGAAAACCTTTGAGAAGATTGGGCTTGAAATGACGCGGCTCGGGCAGGAGTTAGGGCTAACCATCCGTTGCCAGCGAGCGGAAATCTTTGAGAAAATGCACCGTATCTGAGGCGCGCTATGATAAATATCTCCGAAGTTCTTGAGACGAACAAAATGATTCTCGAGGAGAATCTAGATGTTCGTACAATTACGATGGGCATTTCGCTTCTTGATTGTGCGACGGCGGATCTTAAGACGACCTGCGACAACATCTACGCGAAAATAACGCGTCTTGCGAAAGACCTCGTTAAGACGGGCGACGATATCGGGCGCGAATTTGGCGTGCCAATCGTCAATAAGCGCGTTTCCATTACCCCCGCGGCACTTGTAGGCGCGGCGTGTTGCCGTAAGCCCGCGGACTTCGTCCGTATTGCCCGCACCCTCGACCGCGCGGCGAAAGCGCTCAAGATAAACTTCATTGGCGGCTTCTCGGCGATTGTCTCAAAGAGCATGACCCCCGCGGACGAATTGCTTATTCGGTCCATTCCTGAGGCTATGGCGGTGACGGAGCGCGTCTGCGCTTCGGTTAATGTCGGCTCAACTAAGACGGGCATTGATATGGATGCCGTCCGCCTCATGGGCGAGATCGTAAAGAAGACGGCGGAGCGCACAAAGTCGCGCGACTCGCTCGGGTGCGCGAAGCTCGTCGTCCTTTGCAATGCGCCAGATGACAATCCGTTTATGGCGGGCGCTTTTCATGGCGTAAGCGAAGGCGATGCCGTAATAAATGTGGGCGTGTCGGGGCCGGGTGTCGTTAACTATGTACTAAAGTCAATCCGCGGCGAAAGTTTTGAAGTCCTTTGTGAAACGATAAAGAAAACGGCGTTTAAGATTACGCGCGTTGGACAGCTCGTCGCCCAAGAAGCTTCGCGGCGTTTAGGCGTACCGTTCGGGATTATTGACCTCTCGCTCGCGCCAACGCCTGCAATTGGCGACTCGGTTGCGGATGTCCTTAAAGAAATTGGTTTGGAGCATCCGGGCGCACCGGGCACAACTGCCGCGCTCGCTTTGCTGAATGACCAAGTCAAGAAGGGCGGCGTAATGGCGAGTTCGTATGTAGGTGGGCTCTCGGGCGCATTCATTCCCGTCAGCGAAGACCAAGGCATGATTGACGCGGTTAATGCGGGGGCGCTTTCCATAGAGAAACTCGAGGCGATGACCTGCGTTTGCTCGGTGGGACTCGATATGATCGCGATTCCGGGTGATACGCCCGCGAGCACAATCTCGGGCATTATTGCCGATGAAGCCGCGATTGGCATGGTCAACCAAAAGACGACAGCCGTGCGCGTAATACCGGTCTATGGCAAGAAAGTCGGCGACACAGTCGAGTTTGGCGGACTCCTCGGGCACGCGCCTGTTATGAAGGTGTCGCCGTTCTCGTGCGAAGCGATGATTGCGCGTAAGGGACGCATCCCCGCGCCGATTCACTCGTTTAAGAACTAATTGGAGTTGCGCGAGCATGGTGCGCATTGCGGGTGGTCTTATTGTGGACGGGACGGGTGCCCCCGCCTTTGAGGGGGATGTCTTACTCGAAAGCGATAAGATCGTTGAGATTATCCCTAAGGGCGCACAAGCCCCCGCGGCAACGGGAGATACTGTAATTGACGCGGCGGGATGTCTTGTCACCCCGGGTTTTATTGACGCGCATACGCATTCGGACGCGTATCTCGTCATCGAACCGAGCGCACCCTCTAAGATTTCGCAAGGCATTACAACTGAGATAAACGGACAGTGTGGCGGGTCGGTTGTGCCGCGGTTTGGTGAAGCGCGGCTTTCTTCAGATTGGGCGAGTATTCTCGGCGATAAACTTACATGGCATACGCTCGCCGAATATTGTGCCGTTTTAGAAGAAGCGAAGCCAGCCGTAAATACAGTTCAGTTTATCGGACACAACACGCTGCGCTCCTCGGTCGTGGGCTATGCGGGGCGCGTGGCAACAGCCGACGAACTTAAGCGCGAAGTCTATCTTTTAGAAGAGGCGCTTGATGAAGGTGGCTGGGGGCTTACAACAGGGCTTATCTATCAGCCAGGTAAATATGCCGCGCGCGAGGAAGTGGAGCTTCTCGCGAAAACTGCCGCGCGCAGGGGTGGACTCTACGCGACACATATGCGCTCAGAGGGCGACAAGATACTAGAAGCTATAGACGAAGTTATTGACTTAGCGCGGCGGACGGGTATCCGCGCCGAAATCTCCCACTTAAAAACGAGCGGACGCAATAATTGGAGTAAGATTGACGCGGTACTTGAGAAGGTTGAAGACGGAATGCGCGAAGGCGTCCTCCTCGGGAGCGACAGATATCCCTATTGCGCGGCAGGCACTGATCTAGATGTCGTCTTCCCTGATTGGGCAGGCGAAGGCGCGGCGAAAGCGGAATGCGTCCGTCTTGCTGACCCCGCGATACGCGCACGCATTGCCGCGGAGATTGACGCGTCTGGACGCGACTGGAGTACCGTCATGATTGGTGGTACATGGCACCCCACGACACATCCGTTTTCAGGTCGCACAGTCGCCGCTATCTTAAAGGAGCAACCTAACTTAACAGCGGGCGAATTGATTTGCGACATCTTAGCGAAAGATCTCTGCCGAACGGGTGCCTTCTTCTTCACAATGAGCGAAGCGAATCTTGATAAGATACTCGCGAAACCGTGGATAGTGCCTGGTTCGGACGCTTCATTGCGGGCACCCTGGGGACCGCTTGGCGTAGACCATCCGCATCCCCGCGCCTATGCGACAATGCCCGAGTTCTACCGCCGCGTCCGTGCACTTGGCGTGACGCGTGAGACCGCGATTCATCGTATGACGGACGCTATAGCGCAACGCTTTGGGATAAAGAACCGCGGCAGATTAGCGCGCGGCGCATTCGCGGATGTTCTCGTTTGGAAAGAGTCGGACTTTAAAGGTACGGCGACTTATACGAAACCGCACGCGTTTACGCGAGGGATAATTGCCGCGTTTGTGAATGGTGCGCTTACCTATTCTAACGGAACCTTCACCGGCAACCGCGCAGGGCGACTCCTCTCACCAAGATAGTTTATAATGGAAAGCTTAGACATATTCCCCACACCGTTTTTCGTCTTAGATGAGGCTAAAGTCGTGGAGTCCGTCGCTTCTATACGCGCTTCGCTTAATCATCATTGGGCGAATTATGGACTCGCATTCAGCGTAAAGACGAATAGTATGCCGTGCCTTCTCGAGATTCTTCAACGCGAGAATGTATCGGCTGAAGTCGTCTCCGGCTTTGAGTTTGAACTAGCAGAAGAATGTGGTTTTGCTCCCGAGAACTGTATCTGCAATGGCGCTTCCAAAAGCGAAGACTATATTGCGCGAGCAATTAAACGCGGCGCTCTTTTGCACCTAGATAGCGTGGATGAGGTTCGCACCTTAGCGCGTCTCTCAGGAGATGCCCCTGTTCGATTTGGCGTTCGGGTTAATGCGACCGAGGCAGATATGGCGGCTGACCCCGTGAGCGGTCCGCTCGGGAGTCGGTTCGGACTCTCTCTTAGGGACGGTGACTTGGATGAACTTGATGAGATACTGCGGCAGACTCCGCGTTTGTCGCTTGTATCACTGCACCTACATTGCAATACGCGCGGACGAAGCGTGCAGGGGTATATTTGGCTCGCGCAGTTCTTTGCGCGACTTGTAAAGACGCGGGACTATAAAGCTGTCACCACGCTTGATATCGGCGGCAGTTTTGGACACGACTTTAACTGCCCGAATGAGAATGAGAGGCGCTGGCCTTCTTGGGATGAATACTTTCGCGGCATCGCCGAAGCGCTGAAGGCGGAAGGTTTCTCACCCGATACTTTGCGCTTAGTCATTGAGCCCGGCACTGCCCTCATCGCTGGGTGCGCCGATTATTATACACGCGTCATCGGTAAGCGCGTCTTTAATGGTGAGCGCGTCCTACAAATTGACGGCTCGCGCCTTCATGTAGACCCTCATCTGACGCGGGAATCCTTCCGCGGCGCAATCTCGCTTGTAAATAGAGGCGACTCTACGGAGGCTCAGTCTAGCGAGCCTATTGCCTATCTTTCGGGTGCGACCTGCCACGAAAAGGATAGGCTACTTTTAGAAGAAAGCCTCGCGCATGCCCATAGAGGCGATTTAGTGAAGATCAGCAAGGCGGGCGCGTATAGTTATGGTCTCGCACCATTCCTCTTTATACTCGGTGCACCCGCCGTCGTCTTGAAACAGGCTGACGGACGCTATTCGCTCGCTCAGCGACCGCTCTCGGCTCGCGATTATCGGCGCATTCTCTCTCCTGCGGATGGAGAGCTTAACTCACAGGAGCAGAGACAATGAATGTTCTTGTGACAGCTATTGGTTCAATGTCCGCGGAGTGCACAGTCTCCTCGTTGAAGGCGCTCGGTGTTGGGGTTGTCGCGACGGATATTTATCCTAAGGCCTATCATCCAATTACGAAAGAATGCCGCGCGTTTGTGCAAGTTCCTCAATTGCGATTGGGTGCGGAGTCTTATATCGCGGCACTTTTAGAAGCGGCTCATCGTGAAGGGTGCGAAGCCGTAATCCCCTTGACTGACCCTGAGATAGATGTCCTCTCGCCTTATCGTGCACGCCTCTGGGAAGGGGGGATATCTTTGTATCTCGCGTCCGATGATGTGATACGCTTAGCGCGTACTAAACCCTTGTGGACGCAGACCCTGCGCGGATGCCGCGCATTTAAGCTCATCCCATCCTATCATTCGTTTGAAGCTTTACGCGCAGTCTACTACGGACGGTTCGTCGCTAAGAAGGAGAATGGTCGTAGTTCAGAAGGGATTGTGTTTGCTGACACCGAGACATTCGCGTGCGGTAAGGAGCTTGAGGGATATATTTACCAGCCGTTCATTGAGGGGGATATTGTGACGGTGGACTTCGCGTGCCATCCAAAGTCAGACTCTCTCGTGCTGATTCCGCGCAGGGAGTGTTTACGCACGAAGAACGGCGCCGGCACCGTCGTTGAGATTCTCGACCCCGCGGCATTTCGCGCGGCAGTTGAGGAGCTTGTTAAGTGCATGCACCTCACAGGCGTTATGAATTGTGAATTCATTTCTGCCGCGGACGGACTCTATCTCATGGATATCAACCCACGCTTCTCGGCAGGCATTTCATTCTCAAAAATGGCAGGCTATGACTTTATCGCCGCCGATGTCGCGTGCTATACGAAGCCGGACATCCCACCGCTCGGGAATATCCGTATCGGAGATATCTTCGTCAAGCGCTTCACCGACTTCTCCTAAGCCATAGCGCTCACGGATTTTGAGAAAGATTAACCCCCTGCGCTGTTTTTGACAGGATTTACAAGATTTTAGATCTTTATCTACTTATATCTCACGCAGAGTCGCAGAGACCGCAGAGGTTTTTAATAGCCGTGTAGAAATGTAGAGATGTAGAGCTTTCTACAATTCTACAACTCTACACGGCTAATTCTCTCTGCGAGCTCTGCGGCTCTCGGGTGAGATTCTAAATCCGTGGACGAAACCACACAAAATCAATTCTCAAGTCACACTAATTTTGGTATAATAGAGACAAATGATTTGGAGAAAAAGATTATGAAAGAAGTCGCGCGGCATACATACGGACTTGGCTTTATTACGGACGAAGACCTCTTTCGTCATGTGAAGGAGACTATCTCGCGCCTTAAGATGTCCATGGACCTAGCGACATTCGAGAAGAACATTGTTGACCCGATAAAGATGACCTTAGAAATGCACGCGTACCAAACAACGCCTGAGCAGGCTGTGGAGCGTGAGATTGCGCGGCAATTAGGCAAGACGGTTGAGGCGGCTGTTGGTTGGTTTCATCAGAACATCTTTAAGTACATAAAGGGATGGGAAGTGCCCAAGGATGGTGTTGATGTGATGAACACGAAAGGCACAATCTTTGGTGAGATAAAGAATAAGCACAACACAATGAACTCAAGTTCAGCCGAAAAGACATTTGAGAAGCTGAAAGGGATTATTGTGGGCAATCCGAAAGCGACGGCGTATTTAATTGAGATAATCGCGAAGAAGAGTCAAGACCAAGCCTGGCATATCGCGGGGCAAACATTAACTGCGAAGAAAGCCGCGCGTTTACGCCAAATCTCGATTGATAAGTTCTATAAATTAGCGACGGGCAAGAAGAATGCGTTTCGTGATTTGTGTGCAGTTCTGGGGCTCGTCATAGACGATGTTTTGGCGGCGTACCCAACTTCAAAGTTTAAGAACACGGTGTTACACGAGCTTGAGGGACGCTGTCCCGACATTGTTAAAGGCTTGTTCTTGTCGTCCTTCGCGACCTATGAGGGCTTTAAGGATTTTCATGCGCGCGAAAGATAATAGCCTATTTAATGTTGAACTCGCGGCGGACTTGCTATCCGTTACCAAGCAGACAATAAACGCGTGGGTGGCGAGTGGTAAATTAGTCGCTTCTAGTCGCGACGCGCGCGGTGCGCCGCTCTTCTCATGGAGTGCGTTCGCCGCTTTCCCGCAAGTGAAGGATATGGACTCTCACGCGTGGGCGCGGCAACAAGAAGTGAAACCACTTAGACCGTATAAGTCAATTGAACTTTTCGCGGGCGGCGGTGGACTCGCCTTAGGCTTAGAGAAGGCAGGCTTTGAGCATGTATTACTAAACGAGTTTATGCCTGAGGCGTGTGAGACGCTCAGGAAGAATCGTCCCCAATGGCGCGTTTTAGAGGGGGATGTCGCGAATTACGACTTCTCGAGCCTAAAGGATGTTGACCTTGTTTCGGGCGGCTTCCCCTGTCAAGCATTCTCCTACGCGGGGCATAGGGCTGGGTTTAACGATGCACGCGGCACGCTCTTTTTTGAATGGGCGCGCGTAATTAAAGAAACGCGTCCACGCATGTTCCTCGGCGAGAATGTGCGCGGCTTATTGACGCACGATAACGGCAAGACGATTGAGGTTATTAAATCCGTCATCGCCGACCTCGGCTATACCCTAGTTGAGCCGCGCGTTCTCAAGGCGATTTTCTATCGCGTCCCTCAGAAGCGTGAGCGGCTATTTCTCGTCGGGGTACGCAATGACTTAGCGAAATATTTCGAGTTTGATTGGCCTTCTAAAGCGCCGCGCCTATATACGATGCGGGACGCACTCTTTAAGGGAGACCTGTTCGATTGTGATGTGCCAAAGTCAGAAGGGCAGAAATACCCTAAGCGCAAAGCCGAGATACTCGCGATGGTGCCGCCTGGCGGTTATTGGCGCGACTTGCCGCTTGCTGTGCAGAAGGAGTATATGAAGGGTAGCTTCTATCTTGGCGGAGGCAAGACGGGCATGGCGCGGCGGCTCGCGTGGGATGCGCCGAGTTTGACGCTAACCTGTGCACCCGCTCAGAACCAAACGGAACGGTGTCATCCGTCGGAAAATAGACCGCTCACCGTGCGCGAATATGCGCGTGTGCAGACCTTCCCAGACGACTGGCAATTCGCGGGCAATTTGGCAATGCAATATAAGCAAATCGGCAATGCCGTCCCCGTCAATCTCGCCGAGACAATGGGGCATTGCCTTATCCGTGCACTAAATAGGCTCGAGAAAGCGGCACCACCAAAGACGGAAAATGAAGTGCCACTTAGAGCGTTTCAGGATGCTCCCTTAGCGCGTGCGTGCGCTTATTAACCTCGCGATAAACGGCTAACCCTCTCTACGGCTCTCGGGTGAGATAAATCGCAATTCGTTTTAATTCAATTGTCAAAGATCAAAGTGGCGCGCGCCGTCACACGACGGTGGCGCCGAT
>CAVCAF010000006.1:0-25795 GCA_963600185.1 Azospirillum sp. 51_20
CCCCCACTAGCCGAGCCAGTAAGGGAGCCCAAGCGAGACACTTTCTCTCTATTTAAGGGATACTTCGCGGCGGTATGTTCCGCCTTGGACGACCTCTTTATTAGAGGTATTAGGCAGGTATACTTCTGCCGTCACGCCTTCGGGGACGGTGAAGTCCCATATCCATTTATCACCCTCATACCGCCAGGCGCTCTTAATCTCGCCCGCGGCAGATTTGTAACTCGCCGTCACATACCCAAGTCGCTTATCGGGTTGCGGCGCGAGGATGAGGCGCTTAAAGCCGGGTGTCGCGGGGTCGGACGCAATACCTGCCACATGCCGATAGACCCACGCGGCAACCGCCCCGTACGCATAATGGTTGAAGCTATTCATTGAAACAGGGCCAAAGCCGTCCTTCTTCGTGTAACTATTCCAGCGCTCCCAAACCGTCGTCGCGCCCTGGTCGACCGAATAAAGCCAGCTCGGATTCTTGTGTTGCAGGAGGAGTCCATAAGCCGTCCCCCACTCTTTCTCCTGCGCGAGCACATCCATTAAGAAGCTCGTCCCGAGGAATCCCGTCTGGAGGCATCCGTCATGCGCGGCAATTGAACCGAGCAGGATCTTCTTCGTAGCCTCTTTCGCCGCGCCTTCCACAATGCCGAACTTGAGCGCGAAGGTGCACGCCGTCTGCAATTCGCGCATAGGCTTAAGAAGGAGTCCGTCCGCCTCAAGGAAGATGGCGCGGATATAGTCGCGCGCCCGCTTGGCACTTTCCTTGAAGAAGGCGACATCTTCCGCCGCACCAATTGCCGCGCCCATCTCGCACATCAACTGGCTATCGTAAAGCCAATAGCAGGCGGCGAGAAAGAGGCGGTAGTTGCGTGCGTCAGGGTCATTCTTCCACTTCGACCAGTTGCCGTAGCGGTTGCCCCACGTCTCGAAAGTTTGGAACGAGAGCCAGTCCGCATAGATGTAACCGACCTTGCCTTCAAAGTTGTACTTCGTCTCATCGAGTTTCTTCACGAACTTCACCATGGCTTCCCAGTTCGCCTTCACGATTTCCGTGTCGCCGTACTGCTTCCAAACTGTCCACGGCACAATCACCCCGACATCCGCCCAGCCAAGGTTAAAGGTCTCATTACCATACTGTCCGTAGGGGGCGACGGACGAAAACCCGCCGTCCTTGCAACGATTGTCGCGCAAGTCGCGCGTGAACTTGGCGAAGAAACGCCGCGTATCCGCGCCAAACGAACCTGCTTCACAGAAGACTTGGGTATCAGCACTCCACCCGAGGCGCTCATTGCGCTGGGGACAGTCCGTCGGAACTGAGAGGTAGTTAGAGAGTTGCCCCCAGTACACATTCTGCAGGAAGCGATTGAGGCTCGGGTCGCCGACTTCTATGCGCCCCGTTTCCATCGCCTTGGTGACGGAACTTACGGGCACACTCTCGAGCTTCTCTATTACCACATTCCCCGTCGCCGTAATGGAGATATAGCGGTAGCCAAAGAAAGTGAACCGCGGCGCATAGGTGACGGCACCGTCACTCTTTTTAAAGGTGTAAACGCACCGCATACCTTCCTTGGGACTGCGCAAATTGACGCGGTAGACAGACCCTTCAGGCCCATCATTACCGCGGCACTTCGCGCCATTAGCGTCATTAAGCATTTCGGCAGGGAGTGCCGTTAGGGTCGTCCCTTCCGCGGCACGGAACCTAAAGCGCGGCACCGCGGCACAATTCTGTCCAAAGTCCACAACGAGCGTTTCGCCCGCGGGAATCGAGAGCACCTCGCCCGGCATAAAAGTACGTGTACGGATGACCCTACCATAGTCATTAGAGGTCGCCCCCGAAATGCCTCGCCAGGTGTAAGCCTCAGTCGGCTTAAGTGCCAAATCATTACGAAGAGTAACTTCCGCACCAACATTTAAAAAGGTCTCGCCTTGGAACTCCGTATTGACCTCGGTTTCGGCAAGGGTAAGCCCCTCTCCATTCGTTGGGTTCGCCCGCCGCGCGTCATATTCCTCGCCGTCAAAAATTGCCGCGTGCGTCACGCCTCCCGCGATGCCGCTCGCCCAATCCGCCGCACGCGTCCCGATGACTTTGCGCACCCCATTCGCATACTCAAGCACCAATTCGCCGCGGAACGCACTTTTCTTGCCCGCGAAGTTAACAATTTTGTCGCGCCACCAGCCGGACGAGACTTCCGCCGCGAAATTGTTCACTCTGCCCTTCTCGCCTTTCATAAGGGGCATTACATCATAGGCGAAGGCATAGCGCGTCTTCTTTACATGGGTGTAACCAGGCTTAAGAAAGTCCGTCCCAACAGGGCTACCATTCACATAAACCTCAAAAACACCAAGCCCCGAAACAGTCCATCTCGCCGAGACAAGCTTCTCTTCATTAGTGACGGAACGATAAAACCAACTCGTCCCATCCGCCGCGCGGGCACCATCCCTTACCTTTTCCGTAAAGACAGGCGCGTCTTTAACCGAGAGCCATTCACTCGCCTCAGGCGAAAACGCGACCTCCGCGGCACTTAAAACGGAAGCTGTCCCTATGAGCGCGACCCCAAAGAGTGTCCCCTTCACTATTTCTCTAATCCTCATCTTTAATACCTTTCTCCATAGTTTGGATACGCTACATTATACCAAAATACGCCTCCCCACGCAACACTTGCCACCTTTATCGCTTGAAGCAAGCGCACAATAAAGGGCGGGCGCGACAAGTACAAGATAGATTCCAAGCAGAATCTGGTATCCGCGCGGCTCAACAGCGAGCGATTGTGCCGCGGACGCGAAACGGTCGAAAAGCGTCCCTCCCAACTGCATTATCGCGATGAGGCACAAGTTCGCCGTAAAATTTGCAAGTCCAATTATGCTCGCGGCGTACCCCCGCGGAACATTCTCGCGCAAGGACGCGATATTAATTCCTGTAAAGCCATAGCCAATACCAAGCGCAATAAAGCCTATGTTCGCAAGAATGAGAGCGCTCTTCGGCGAGAAAAATGTTCCTAAGAAAAGCGCGGCAATACCGAGCGTCAATGCGCTTGCCCCAAGAATCTGAAAGCAACGGCGACGATTTGCAAGCAAGTAACTAACTGTTCCGCCCAAGACCATCTCCACGATCACTAGTGCATTCATTGTGCCTAAGATTGTGGGTGGGGCAGAGCAAAGATCGTTAAGATACTTCTTCGCGACTACGGCAAGAATAGACCAGTAGACGAAAATGCTCAGGGCAGTCAGATAGAAAACGCGGCGCGTATTCGCCTCTTTAAACGCACACCCCAGCTCACGCAAATTAACGCGGGATTGGAGCGCGGCACTTTGGGACGCGGCAACGGACGCAAAGCGGCGGAAAAACAAAACGAGTGCGAGGAGAAGTCCGCAAAGAACCGTAAAGCGGTTGAGCCCCTGCATAAGATTCCGCCATCCAAATGCCGCAAGCGCCTTTTCGCAAAGGGACGATGTGCCGAGGAGCGTTCCCCCATAGCTGAAGATGTAGAATACGCCTAGGAGCGGAGCAAACAGGCGGCGGTCAAACTCCACATCGAGAAGTTTTAGGAGGGTCAGATAGTTAATGGTGCGTCCGCCCCCATTCAAGAACGAGCCGAGGTAAACGAATGAGAGCGAGGTTTGGGAGTAAAGAAGCCATTCGCCAAAGACTTGCAAAACGACACCGGGGAGAATAATGCGTCGCCATCCCCAGCGGTCAATAAGAAAACCCGTAAAGCCAACGAAGATAAGACATCCAAAAACGCCCGAGGACGCAATTGCCGCGACTTCTGCCGCGCTCGCGCCAAGATCAACACGCAGAGCATCAAAGGTCATGCCTGGTACTGCCGCACGCGTTACCGCGCCCACGAGATAAACGAGCGCGGCGGGCAGAAAAAGTGCCGCGAGCGCGGCGAATGGCGTGCGCTTACTCATGTGACTTGGGTCGCGAAACTGCGTCCGACCCACCCTTTCGTATGCCAACGGCGCAAGAGCACTATGCCACGCAGATTCTCATCAAGTGCGAACGCTATCCACGCGCCCACAAGTCCCCACTTAAGCGGAATCGCGAAGAGCCACCCGAGCCCCACGGCGACTCCCCACTGAAAGATAATACCTACGATGAGCGGATACACCGCGTCACCCGCCGAACGCAAGGTGCCGCACGCGAAAATGTTCCGTACGCGCCCAATCTCAAGTGCACAATCTATCCAGAGAATAATTACGCCTAGGCGCACCACTTCGGGATTACGCGAGAGCGCGGCGAAAATCCAAGATCCTCCCATCGCGAGAAAGATACTGCAAGTTAGCGTGATTATCATACTGCGTCCGAGAAAGTAGTTACCCATGAGATAAGCGGGCGTATACCTCTCGCGTCCAACGAGATGCCCGACGAGGATATCGCCGCCTTGAGTAATGCTCACACAAAAGAGGTAGACGAACATTATGCAGTTCACCGCGTAGGTGCGCACGATTAGCGCGTCCGTACTAATCTTATTAACAAAGTAAGTAATCGTCACTTGTGAAAGACTATACGAAAGCTCCTCTCCCATCGCGGGCAAGCCAATCTTAAAGACATTGCGCACCTCGCCCCAGGGGAACGGACGAAACCACGCGAGCGGGAACTTCGGGATGTGCGTACGGAAGTGGATGTAGGCGATAAGCGCGAAGGCGACCATACGACTAATCGCCGTCGCCCATGCCGCGCCCGCAACCCCCATCGCGGGACATCCCCAATGACCGAATATCATCGCGTAATCGCCAAGCGCATTCACGACATTGGCGAGCGCCGTCACAATCATAGGCGCTTTTACGCGGTCAACACTGCGAAGGGACGCTGTAAACGCGAAAGAAAGGGACTGAAAGAACGAGAGCGAGCCAGTAATTTTGAGGTAAACAGCACCGTCCGCCACGAGTTCCTCACGAAGTCCCATAAGACGGACAATATCCTCGGCGCAGAAATAAAGCGCGGCACTTACGAGAAGTCCCGCGAGCGCGTTAATTATAAGGGCGATACCCACGACTTGCACAAGCCGCTTACGAAGACCTGCGCCATGATACTGGGCGCAGACAATCCCTGCACCCGCGGATACGAACTGGTAGACGAGAAAAACCAGCATGATTATCTGGTTATCTAATCCGACCGCGGCAACGGCATTGTCGCTATAACGCGAGAGCATGAGCGTATCCACGAAGCCGACGAGCATGACGAGCGCGACTTCCATAAAAATGGGGACGGTCAATCGCCGCAACTGTGTCTTTAGCGAGTCCATAGTTTCCTCACGCTTTACGCGCGTTCACCAACCTCAGTTTGGATAGACGAGATTCTCCTCTGTTGCCGCCTCTAGCGTTTCGAGATATTGCCGCGCCGCAACTTTAGCCGCCGCTAGATCATGCAATTGCCAATTGCCACAGTCGCGCGGTGCCGCGCCAGGCACTGTACCCTCAAAGTCCGCAATAAAGCGAAAGGTGCGTATCATCAAGGGCAAAATATCGCGACTTTCTAAATCGCCGCGCACAAGAAAGTAGTTGCCCGTTAAGCACCCCATCGGACCCCAATAAATGACGCGCTCGCGCCATTCAGGGTCATTGCGCACATAAGTCGCCGCAAGATGTTCGATTGTATGAAGTGCCGCGGGGGTGAGCGCCTCTTCGCGATTCGGCTTTTTCATACGGATATCAAATGTCGTCACAACCTCTCCGCTGACGGAATCCTTACGGCTAACATAAATGCCGCGCTCGAGATGTTCGTGGTCAATAGTAAAACTAGGGATCTTAATCATTTCGTATCTCTTTTCTCTACAAAGAAGACTTTATCACCGACGCGGCAACGGGGACATGTAAAAGTCGCCCATTCGCCGCGTTTCACAACAAGCGGACGCTCCTCGTCACGGCGCAATTCGCCAAGCGTCAACTCAATTACGCCTGTCGTCGCGCCATGAATCTGAACTTCATCGCCAACGCGCAATTCGTGATCGTGGATTAATACTTGCACAACTCCCGCCTTAGCGAAATAGTCCTTTACGACACCTGCATGACGCTTAACGGTTGTCGCGCATGAGTTTTCCGCCGAAGTAAATTGGTCTTCGCCTGGGCGCCCATAGAAGAGTCCGCGCGAAAACTCACGATGAAAGACGCGCGAGACGGACGCGGTCAGCTCCACGACTAATTCGGGCGTGTAAGTTCCTTCCGCGACCGCGTCCACTGCGCGGCGGTAGGCGCGTGTACATGTCGCCACATAGTCCGCGTTCCGTGCTCGCCCTTCTATCTTAAAACTCGCGATGCCCGCCGCCATGAGTTTATCTACAAAGCCAAGCGAGCAAAGATCTTTCGTAGAAAGGACGGTATGGGGCTCAACTTCAAACTCAGTTGTTGCGTCATGTATCGGCTCGCCGTTTGCGTCCGTATAAAAGTCAACTGCCCTTACGACAAAGCGTCGCCGACACGGTTGGTGACATTCGCCGCGGCAAGCACTCTTACCGAAGGTAATGTGACTCATGAGACAGCGTCCCGACTCGGCTACGCACTGTGCACCATGCACGAAGCACTCAACCTCAACACCCGTTTCCCGCACTATACGCACGACTTCACTTAAGGTGCATTCACGCGCGAGGACGACCCGCGTCGCACCTTGGGCTTGGACAAAACGGACGCCTTCCGTATTCGAGAGGGACATCTGCGTTGAGATGTGAATCGGCACGCCCGCCTTTTTGCAAAGGGCGACTACGCCCCAGTCAGCCACGATGATAGCGTCTACATAAGGTTTCGCGCGGCTAATTATCTCGGCGACTTTCTCTTCCTCGCCCTCGAACATAAGCGCGTTTAAAGTGAGATACGCCTTAACGCCGCGGGCATGGCAACGCGCGGCAATCTCGGGCAAGTCGCTCGGCTTAAAGTTCACGCCACTTCGCGCACGCATATTGAGAATGCCAAGTCCAAAATAGACCGCGTCCGCACCCGCGTCAAGCGCGGCTTGAAGGCAGATGAAGTCCCCGACAGGCGCGAGTATCTCGGGCTTTTTCATGTGTCAAGCCACCCTTTCTCTTCCGTCTCTTTCTCCTTCGCCTTTTGTAGCGCAATAAGGCGCGAGGCTCTCTCGCGTGCGCGGCGGTAAACATCCTCAAGTGTATCGAGACACTTCTCGCGTCCACGCCAAAAAGGAATAGGACCTAAGCGCATTAAGATAGGCGTTTCAATCTTCATCGACTAAATCCTCCACAGTTATGCCGCGCGCTTCGAGGAGTGTAAGCGGACGGCGCGCAATCTCTTCGCCCAATATAATCAAAACCGCGCATGCGTGTTTACACGGGTTCGCGTAATCAGGACACGAACACGAGGTGGTAACATCGTACTTACCTGGGCCTAACTTGCCGCCCAAGAAAAGCGAGAAACCTTCCTTACGGAAAATCTCCTCGATTTCCATAGGTAAATCGTCCGCCAAAAGCCGCGCGACGAAGATAGGCTCCTCGCGAATCGCGGCAATTAGCCGCTCACGCGTCGCACCCTCGGGCGTGCGAAAGTCAATGTTAACGGTGTACGGCTCGGGACGCGTCCCCACGACGGTCGCAGTGATGTGCGGACCTTGCATCGTCATTGTCGTGATTTGCCCTGTCGCGGCATAGAGCCGCCCACGCGTAAAGCGTGCACCGAGCTGCATACCCTCAAGCGCATGTAGCCACCGTGCTGCCCACCACGAGCGCACCATCCCACTGCGCGTCTCTTGCGCACGAATCCCTGCCGCGAAATACGGCACGCGTAATGGATAGCGCTTACGACTCATAACTTAACAAGATCATCCAGTTGCTCAAGTTTAAGGCTCTTCAAGAAGCTCTCGCCGCTCGAGATAAGCGTGCCCGCGACGCGGCGCTTTTCTTCGAGGATGCGATCGATGCGCTCCTCAAGCGTGCCTTCGGTAATGATTGTGTGCACGAACACCGTCTTGGTCTGCCCAATACGATGGGCGCGATCCGTCGCCTGATTCTCTACGGCAGGATTCCACCATCTATCGAAATGGATAACATGCGTCGCCTTAGTTAGGTTAAGACCAAAGCCACCCGCGCGCAGTGACAAGACGAATGCGCACGCGCCCGCCTCATTAAACGCCGCGATCTCTTTTTGGCGTTGCGCCGTGGTGAGTCCGCCATGCAAGTAAGGTACGCGGCATTTGTAGCGCTCCTTAATCGCCGCGACAATGCGTGTCGCGACCTTCACATACTGCGTAAAGACTAGAACGCTCTCACCTGCAGCAAAAATTGTCTCAAGTAAATCGAGCATGAGCGCTATCTTATTCTCGCCGTCGCAGATAAGTTTAAGTTCCGTTAATAGCGCGAAAATGTCGCCCTTCTCATGGGCACCCTTACGGAACGCCTCATACGCGCCCTCATATTCACGCCGTTGCATCTCGCCAAGTTCACAATATTCCTTAATCTCACGCTTGGAGCCGAGCGTGCGCGCAATGGCAGGATCCGTCTTTAGTCGCCGTAGGACGAAGGGCTCTAGCGCACGATTAAGACGCTTGCCCGCGGGACAATCCTTATTACGCGCGAGCGGTTTTAGGAACTTATGCTCAAAGTCACGCCGCGTCCCGAGGAAGCCCGGGTTGAGATAATCTTGCAAACACCAAATATCGAGCGCCGAATTCTCTACGGGCGTACCCGTTAACATCACCCGTTGGCGTGCAGGTAAAATACGAATAAGCCGCGCCAATCGCGTCTCAGGATTCTTCGCCGCCTGCGCCTCATCGAGCACGACAGCCCCCCAGACGCACATCTTCCAAAGCGGCCAATCGCGCACAAGGAGCGGATAGTTCGTAAGTACGATATCCACCTCCGCCGCTTTCTCCGCGAACTTATTGGCTCTTAGGCGGTCGGTGCCCAAGTGGGTGTAGACCTTGAGCGATGGAGCGAATGTCGCGATTTCGCGCCGCCAATTAGGTACGACCGAGAGCGGCGCGACGACGAGAAGCGGTCCCTCACCTTTACGCCGCGTAAGTAAATACCACGCGATGGTCTGCACTGTCTTACCAAGCCCCATGTCATCCGCGAGGAGTGCACCGAACCCGTAGTCCGTCATGAACTTCATCCACGCGACACCGCGCTCTTGATAATCAACGAGCTTACCTTTAAAGTGTGGAATTGCCGCGGGGAGCTCGAGTCCTTCCCAGCCACGCGCCTTAAATTTCGCGAGAAGTCCCCGCATCCAGCCTTGGGGATGAGCCGTTTCAAGTGAAAGCCCACCATACGAACCAAGTCCCATCGCGAAACCAAGCGCTTCCGCGGCAGTTAGTTCGCATTTCTCTTTGCGCTCGAGTGCCTTAAGCGCCTGAATGAGTATGTCACGATTGACGCGTATCCAGTGCTCACGAAAGAAGACATGGTCTGAATGTTGGTCGAGGAGGAAGCGAACTTCTAGAGCCGAGACGCGCAAACCCGCAACTTTTACGACGAGTGACGCGGGGATACGCGGCGCATTCCCATCTTTATCGCCCACCTTGGGACAACGCAGCGCATCCTTTAACACGAACTCAGCCGTGATAGGGACGGTCTTCGGCGCACCAAAAACGCGATAACCCGCCTCCAGAAGATCGTAATAGCCTGCGCGTGAGAAAGATTCCGCTTCCTCAGCAGAAAGCCGTGCCAAGAGCTGATAGGGTTTCTCTTGTTGCGTGCGCAGGCTCTTAAGCGGCGAGAAGACACACGCGGCTTGTCCAAGCGCCCGTAGTCCCGCGCGTCCTTTGGGTGTCGGCACTGAGATTGAAAAGTGCTCGCCCTTGGGGGCTTTCTCTTTCGCTTCAAAGGTAATGGAAAGTTTCTCGCGCGCGACGACATCCGCCTGCGCGACACCATTCCACGCTTCTATCTCCTTCGCAAATGCCGCGAGTTCCTTCTCATCGCCCTTCACAAGCCCAGTCTCACTGCGGAGCGCCGTAATCCAAGCGTCCGCGAGTGTCTCAAAGCGTTGCTTCTCGGCATTCTGTGTAAAGGGAGTCATGCCCGCATTGCGGACGAACCTATCCAGTGTCACATCCGCGGCACCTTCAGAGGTGCGCCAACGCGCATGCCAACCGTCTTCCTCGCGGACGAGGCACGGGACATACGCGCCGCGCTCTATCCGCTCTAAAAGTTCACGCGGGATTTTCGGCGTTTGGTTCATCTGCCGCGCCCTCTAAAGCCTCTTCTTCGCGTCCGACTTCGCCTAGCGTCTTTGTGCCAGAGAGAAGCGCCACGACTTGTTGCTGAACTTCCGAGAGATTCTCTAAGCGCAGTTGCGGATCTAGCACAACGAATGTATCGCCGTTCTTGCGATCCTCGTATACACGCCTAAGCGAACCGTCTTCCGCCGTACGCGTGTCGCGCTCGACGAGAATGCGACTGCGCTCGAGCATAACCGCGAGCACATAAATGACATTTTTCAAAGCGGGGTCGTCTAGTGTCACGAGCCGCCGTAAGAGTTCGCCCGCGTCCTCCTTCTTAAGGGGTTCTTTCTTCTCTTCACGCACAGGGGCGAAATAGACACCGTCCCAGAAAGAAAACGGCTCCCAATCGCGTGGGGTCGTCTTCCAGCACTCTGGATGACAATCAAAGCGCTCATAGCCCGAGGCGACTTCTTTAAGTGCACTCACGACTGGCGCACGATCAACGAGGGGCTTTGAGCAGAAGCTACAAACATGCCCGCGCGACTTTATATTCCATTCTTGCGACATGGCTCTTATTATATCATTTTACCGCCCACACGGATAGAGGGCGCGCACTTACAACTTTTTGCGACATCTTGAAATATCTCCTTGACACCGCAGGGCAAAATAGTGTATACTATTGCGCAAATGAACCGTAATAGTCAAAACTATCGTCAATGGTGGTATCGCGGGGGTTGCTTCCGCGAGGTGCGTTCATTGTAATCTCAACTCATCTCATCCCAATGATAATAAAAGGCGGAGCGTTCGAACGAGAACACATCCGCCTTCTTCATTACTAAGAACTTAAATAAGGAAAATTAGATATGTTAAAAGAACTAAGCGAGAAGGACTTCGCGGCGCGCACAGCGGACGGCGCGTGTACACCCGTCTTTCGCGAATTCCTCGCCGATCGCGAGACCCCAGTCTCGGTGCTCTCACGCGTCGCTAATAAAGAAGATGTCTTCCTCTTAGAGAGTGTTTTCCGCGGCGAAATACGCGGCAGGTACTCCTATCTCGGGCTTGAGCCAAAGGAAATCATAATTGAAGACGGACCCGCCAACCCGCTTCAGGGCGTGCGCGAGCGCTTTAGTCGCCAGAAGTTCACGCCCGCACCCGAGCTCCCCTCCTTGCAAGGCGGCGCAATTGGGTATCTCGCCTATGATGCGGTTGGGACTTTCACGCCACGCGTCCATCTTAAGCGCGAGAAAGGCACGCCACTCGCGGCATTCCTCTTAACGGATACGCTCGTCATCTTTGACAATGTGCGCCAAACCGTGTTCATCTCAGTGACAACAGGCGCGGGCGAAAACGCCGCGCACGCCTACAAAGCGGCGCAAGAGCGCATTACGGCGCTCAGCAAGCGCCTCTTTAGCGTCGAGTCAATTGCGCGTTGTCTTGAAGAACAGCGCGCGGCGGAAAGTGCCGCGACCGAGACGACACCCTTTAAGCCAGAGATGACACCCGAGGAATACGAAGCCATCGTCACGCGCTGTAAGAAAGATATCCGCGCGGGCGAAGTTATCCAGATTGTGCCTTCCCAAAAGTTCACAGCCGAGACGACGGCGACACCGCTAGCGCTTTATCGCGCCTTGCGCCTCGTGAACCCGTCGCCGTACAACTTCTTCTTGCGTCTCGGCGACAAGACTTTAATTGGCTCCTCGCCTGAGGAACTCGTGAAACTCATCGGGCGCACAGCCTCGACTTGTCCGATCGCGGGGACGCGTCCGCGCGGCGCGACACCCGAAGAGGACGCACAACTTGAGAATCAACTGAAGACAGATCCAAAGGAACTCGCCGAACATGTGATGCTCGTTGACCTCGGGCGCAATGATCTCGGGCGCGTTTGTAAGCCTGGCACGGTGCAAGTAAAGTCGTATGCACAAGTCGAGCGCTATTCGCATGTCATGCACCTCGTCTCGAATGTAAGCGGTGAGCTCGCGGCAGAGAAGGACGCGTTTGATCTGCTTGAAGCCGCCTTCCCCGCGGGCACACTCACGGGAGCCCCGAAAGTGCGCGCGATGGAACTTATCGCGCAATACGAGAAGTCGCCCCGCGGCATTTATGGCGGCGCGGTTGGCTACTTTAGTTATACGGGCGACATGAACTTCGCGATAGTCATCCGCACACTCTTCCTTGAGAAAGGCGCGTTAACTATGCGTGCGGGCGCAGGCATTGTCGCGGACTCTGACCCAGTTAAGGAGTATTACGAGACCGTAAACAAGTCCAAAGCGTCCTTTGAAGCGGCGAAAGTCGCAGCAGAACTCTAAGGCATTTAGAAAGGCAACTTATGATTTTAATGATAGATAATTACGATTCCTTCACCTACAACATTGTGCAGGAACTCGCTATGCTTGGCGCGACGATTGAAGTCGTGAAGAATGATGCGATAGACATTGCGGGAATTGCCGCGAAGAAACCCGAGGCAATCATTCTCTCGCCAGGACCTGGCAATCCCGATTCCGCGGGCGTCACCCTCGCCGCAATTAAGGCGTTCGCAGGCAAGGTTCCCCTTCTCGGCATTTGCTTAGGGCACCAGTCCATTGCCCAAGCTTTTGGTGGACGCGTCATATCGGCGCAGAAACTTATGCACGGTAAGACGAGCCGCATTCACCATGACGGCAAGGGCATATTCAAGGGTCTGCCGCAAGACTTCGAGGCTATGCGCTACCACTCCCTCGCTGTTGAGCGCGCGAGCTTGCCCGACTGCTTCGAGATAAGTGCCGCGGCGGAAGATGGTGAGATTATGGGGCTTCGGCATAAGACGCTACCGATTGAGAGCGTACAGTATCATCCAGAGTCCGTCGGCACGCCTGAGGGACTAAAGCAATTGCGCAACTTCCTCGCGCAATACACCACGACGGACTTAGAGGAAGGCGACGCGTATCATATAATCCAGACCGTCATGAGCGGAGCGATGAAGGAAAGCGACCTTGAAGCCTACCTTCTCGCCCACAAAGATAAGCCTGTCACTGTCGCGGAGTTAACGGGCGCGGCGCGGGCTATGCGCGAAGCGGGCGTTCGTCTCAACCTAAGCGACCTTGACGCGATTGACATTGTCGGCACAGGTGGGGACGGCTTTGGGACTTTTAATGTCTCAACAACTGCCGCGTTTATTGCCGCGGGGGCGGGCGCGATTGTCGCGAAGCACGGCAATATCGCCGCGACCTCGAAGTGCGGTGCGGCGGATGTCCTCGGTACGCTCGGCTACAACTTGAACCTCGCGCCCGAGCGCGTCGAGGAATGTATCCGTAAAGTCGGCATTGGCTTTCTCTTCGCGAAGAAAATGCATCCCGCGATGCGCTTTGCCGCGCCGACGCGTAAGCGCCTTGGATTTCGGACAATTTTTAATTTGCTTGGTCCTCTCACCAATCCAGCGGGCGTAAAGCGTCACGCGATTGGCGTGTATGACCCCGCGCTCACGCCTATTCTCGCGGAAACTCTCAAGCGCCTCGGGAGCACGCACGCCATTGTATTCTCGGGCGTTAAGGGACTCGATGAGATTTCACCTGAGGGCGTGACGCGCGGCACAACGCTCCGCGACGGCACGCTAAGCCCAGTTGAAATTGATGCCCCCAGCCTCTATGGCGCGAGCTACCCGCTCGAAGCAATCGGCGGTGGCGACGCGCAAGAAAATGCGCGGCTCCTCCTCGCCGTGCTCTCGGGCGAAGATAAAGGTGCGCGCCGCGCCGCGGCACTTGAGAATGCCGCCGCGGCACTTCTCGTCGCTGAGAAAGCTTCTACTTATGCGGACGCACTTCGCCTCGCCGCCGAGTCCATTGATTCGGGACGCGCCCTTACAAAACTTAAAGAAATGGTTAACTTCAAATGAATGATATCTTAAAAGAACTGAGTAGCTTGCGCGAGAAAGATGCGCAGGACTTGCTCCTAACGGAAAGCTTTGTTGCGCTAAGAGAGCGTGCACGCGCCATGCCGATACCGCCAGACTTTGGCGCGGCGTTTAAGGGAGATGGGCTTCATGTCATCGCCGAACTCAAGAAGGCGTCCCCTTCTGAGGGAATCATCCGTGAAGACTTTGAGCCAGTAAAGCTCGCGAAGGGGCTCGTCCAGGCGGGTGCCGCGGCACTTTCCGTCCTTTGCGAGCCGCACCGCTTTCTTGGCTCGGACGCCTATCTCGCTGAAGTCCACAGCGAAGTTTCGATTCCTCTCCTCTATAAGGACTTTATTACAACACCTTACCAAATCTTGCGTGCGTGCGCGTGTGGGGCGAGTGCTTGCCTACTCATCGCCGCTGTCTTGAACGATGAAGATCTCGCCGCGATTCTAAACTTCACGCGCCGTATCGGGATGTCCGCGCTCGTCGAGACGCATGACGCGGAAGAGATCCGCCGCGCCGTGAAGGTCGGCGCACGGATAATTGGGGTAAACTGCCGCGACCTGCGCACCTTCAAAACCGACCCGAGCATAACTGCCGCGCTACTCGAGAAAATCCCCTCCTCGTGCGTCAAGATTGCTGAGAGCGGACTTAAGACTGCCGATGACCTCGTGCGCTTACGGGCGGCGGGGGCGGACGGCTTTCTCATCGGCACGACCCTTATGCGCGCGGCAAATCCCGCGGCAAAACTCACGGAACTCATTTCAAAAGGAACTACACTATGAACGGACACTATGGTATCTATGGCGGTAAGTACATCGCCGAGACGCTCATGACGCCTATCAACGAACTTGAGAAAGCGTACAATGAGGTAAAGAACGACCCCGCGTTTCTCGCGGAGTTTCACGACATCCTAAAGAACTATGTCGGGCGCGAGAGTCCGCTTACCGAGGCGAAGCGCTTGACAGAGCATCTCGGGGGCGCGACGATTCTCCTCAAGCGTGAGGACTTGAATCACACGGGTGCGCATAAAGTTAACAACACAATTGGCCAAGCGTTGCTCGCGCGGCGCATGGGCAAGAAGCGCCTTATCGCCGAGACGGGCGCGGGAATGCACGGTGTCGCGACAGCGACGGTCGCGGCACTTTTCGGGATGCCCTGCGAAGTCTACATGGGCGCGATTGATATTGAGCGTCAAGCGCCCAATGTTGACCGTATGCGTATGCTCGGCGCGAAAGTAAACGCCGTCACCGAGGGGAGCGCCACGCTGAAAGATGCCATGAACGCGGCACTTCGTGACTGGACGACGAATTGCGACGACACCTTCTATGTAATCGGCACTGTCGCGGGACCCCATCCGTATCCCGAAATGGTGCGTGACTTCCAGAGCGTAATTGGCAAGGAAGCACGCAAGCAGTGTCTCGAGCGCTACGGGCGGCTCCCCGACCAAGCCATAGCCTGCGTGGGCGGCGGCTCAAACGCGATGGGACTTTTCGCGGGCTTCGTGGATGACCCAAGCGTCAAACTCGTCGGCGTTGAGGCGGGTGGCAAGGGACTCGCCACGGGCGAGCACGCCGCTTCCATAAATGGTGGCACGGTTGGTGTCTTGCACGGCTCGAAGACCTACCTTCTGCAAACTCCAGACGGACAAATCATCGACACCTACTCGCTCTCGGCGGGGCTGGACTATCCCGGCGTTGGCCCTGAACACGCCTATTTCGCCGACACAGGCAAGGCGGAATATACAACGATTAATGACGATGAAGCCGTCGCGGCGTTTGACGCGCTCTGCCGTTTCGAGGGGATTATCCCCGCACTCGAGTCGAGCCACGCGCTCGCCGAAGCCATAAAACGCGCGCCGAAGTTGCCGAAAGGGACGCTCCTACTCGTCAACCTCTCCGGGCGCGGCGACAAAGACTTACACAGCATTCAAGCCTATAAAGAAAGGATGTCCAAATGAATCGCATACAAAAACTCTTCGCGAAAACGCGTGCTGAACAGCGCGGCGCTTATGTCGCTTACCTAACAATGGGCACGCCCACGCTGGATGAAAGCCTCAAGGCGTGCGAACAAGTCCTTAAGGAAGGCGCGGATATCTTGGAGCTCGGCGTACCCTTCTCCGATCCCGTGGCGGACGGCGAGGTTATTCGTCTCGCGGCACAAAAGGCGCTCGCGGGCGGCGTGACGCTCACGAAGATCTTGGAGAAAATCCCCTCCCTTCGCGCGGCACATCCCGATACGCCACTTGTCGTATTCTCTTACTATAATCCTATATATAAATATGGTATAGAGCGTTTTGCCGCGGACGCGGCACGCGCGGGGGTGGACGCGGTACTCGTCGTTGACTTGCCGCTAGAAGAGCGCGATGAGCTTATTAAGGTATTAAAGCCTCAAGGGCTAACCTTCATTCCGCTTATCTCGCCCACGACGGGTCCTGAGCGCATCGTCGCCTCGGCGCAAGGCTTGGAGGACGCGTTCCTCTATGCCGTCACCGTTAAAGGCGTGACCGGGGCGCGGCAGTCGCTGCCGCCGGAACTTACCCAGCGCCTCGAGGAAATTAAGCGCCTCGTAAGCGTGCCCGTCGTCGCGGGTTTCGGTATTGCCACCCCCGAAGAGGGCGCGGCAATTGCCAAGCACTGTGACGGCTTCGTCATCGGCTCGGCAAATGTCCGTCGCCTGCAGGGCATTGTCCGTTAATCCTTATTAAGGACATTTTTTAACGCTCCGCGACCCCAAAAAGGGTGTTCGCGGGGCGTTTTTTTCTGCATTCGCCAACCAAAAAACTGCGCTCGCCATCCGAGCAAAATGGCTCCAAAAATGGCGGCAAAATGCCTCCTGGAGGGGGTGTTTTTGGAGGTAAAAGACCCCCATTAGCGCGAGAAGTACGCTTTAAGAAGTGCCCCGTGGTTGCGCAGAGTATCCCTAAACGGACGAAAGTGGCTTTCCGCGTTGCCATCAAAGTAGACCTTGCGAATCGGGACTTCGACGACCTTGTCTGGAAAGTGCCGCGCTTCAAGAAGCATAACCTGTTCGAAATCGTATCGCTCACCTGGTAATTTCTTTAGGCGCGGAATGAGCGCGGAAGGGATTCCGCGTAGCCCTGT
Organism: Azospirillum sp. 51_20; assembly: GCA_963600185.1. Taxonomy (GTDB): domain Bacteria; phylum Verrucomicrobiota; class Kiritimatiellia; order RFP12; family UBA1067; genus UBA1067. Next base: position 17,078 of record CAVCAF010000006.1, read on the forward strand.
TTGAGTATCACTTACCGAAAAACCGAGTAAAAGTCTAAAGAAGAGGCGCGACCAGCCATTACCAAGGCGACTTAATAAAGGAGTCGCCCCTTCGCTTTTTCGTACACCTAAGACGAGTCCCGCGCGGCAAGTTTGAAGTGCCGCGGCGACGCGCAAGATGTCCTCGGGCGCATGCTGTCCGTCAGCGTCCGCCGTGACAGCGTCCTCATCCGCATGGAGCGCGGCGAATGCGGTCTTGAGCGCGGCACCTTTGCCGCGGTTTGTTGGGTGAGTCAGGAACTCGCTAATGTAGGGTTTCGCCGCGTCAAAGTAGTTAAGCCCGCTGGTCGAGCCGTCATTTACGAGAATAATCCGTTCAAAATGTGGGCTTAGCGACTGCAAAAGCGTGATAAGTCGCGCATTCGGATTGTAGGCGGGGATGATTAGTGCGCAAGCCATCCCGCCCCCTTTCGGGCATTACCTACTCCTCTATAAGGAATAAAAGACCCCAAGTTGCCGTAGTGCGGAACCTCTGGAACCCTCAATTCTAAATGGGGAGAATGAAAGAAAACCCCTTGGTTCGAAATGTCGGTCAAAGAAATTTCCGCCGTATCCGCGTGCAACCCAGAGCCCACGTCGTTTAATTCGCGCGCACCTCCACGCCCGGCAATGCCGCGAGCGCGTCCACAATGCGCTGAAAGACTACGCCGACTTCGGTGTCGGTCAGCGTCTTTTCACTGGAACGGAACTCGAGCGCATAGGCAAGAGAACGCTTACCATCCTTAAGAGCCTTGCCCTTGAAGATGTCAAAGAGTTCAATCTTGACGAGCTCGCGTCCGCCATTCTTACGGATGACGCTCGCGAGTTGTTCGTGAGTAACCGACGGCTCCGCGACAAGCGCCACATCGCGACGCACGAGCGGGAACTGCGGGACTGGGCTTAAGCGCCCAACAACATCCGTATTCTTTAAAAGAGGTTTTAGCTCAAGTTCACAAAGTGCCATCTGGGTCGTCAAACGATACGGGTGGCGCAACTTCGCCGAGAGTACGCCAAGTACGCCGAGCGGACGGTTATTGAGCTTAACTTGAAGAGCCGCGCCTTTCGCGAATGCTGGGTGATCGGTCGGGGCGAACTCGAGATGTCCCGCGTGCAAACGCGCGATAAGTTCCGTGACAACGCCCTTCATCCATAAGAGCGCTTCCTCTTCAGAAACTGCCGCGCGCTCGCGCAATGCCTCGCGTCCGACAGGACCAAAGAAACCAAGCGCCAAGCGTTCCGCCTCACTCGGTACGCCACCCTTATTCGAGAACACCTTACCAATCTCAAAGAGTAGCGCTTTATCAAGTTGATGTGCCGCGTTGCGTCCGAGCGAGCCCACCATCTGCGGTAAGAGCGAATCGCGCATAACGCCATATTCTACCGAGACCGGATCGGGGATCACGAGGCGGTCAGCGGCATCGCGTGCGTCAAAGTCGTCCATCTCCTTACGAGAGAGGAAGGAGTAATGCATCGCTTCCGTAAACCCGAGCGCGAGACAACACGCCCGCACCCGCCCTTTCGCCTCGAAATTCGCCTGCGAAAGATACGAGATACTCGGCGCACTGGGCATTGTATCAGGGATATTATCAAGCCCATATTCGCGGGCGATTTCCTCTACCAAGTCCGCCTCAAGCGTGAGATCATAGCGCCAGGAAGGAATGCCGAAGGTGACAGACTTCTTCGACGCGTACGGACCTTCCTCACGAACCGTGAGCCCGAGCGCGACGAGAATCTCAACCATGCGATCATTCTCAATAGCAATACCAATCAAACGCCGCGCACGATCGAAGTCGAGCGCCACATCCGCGTTCAAAGGTTTCGCGCGATTGTCTACATCTATAACGCCGCGGGCAATTTTCGCCGCGCCGTATTTCTGCAAGAGATGTGCCGCGCGGCGGCTCGCGAAGTCCGCGAGGTCTTTATCCACGCCGCGGATATACCGATATGAGGACTCCGAGGCGAGACCGAGTTTCGTCGCCGTGAACTTCGTCGAAGTCGTCTCAAAGAGTGCGCTTTCAATCATGAGAGAGAGCGTCCCTTCCGCAACGCCACTCTCCTCGCCGCCCATAATGCCCGCGACGGCATTCGGACGCTCCTTATCACAGATGACGAGCATAGTCGGGTCGAGCTTGCGCTCCACGCCATCCAGCGTCTTAATCGTCTCGCCATCCCGCGCTGTGCGCACGACTATCGTGCGCTCGGCGAGCTTACGATAGTCAAACGCGTGCAGGGGTTGTCCGAGCTCGAGCATAATGTAGTTCGTCACATCGACGCACAGCCCGAGCGTGCGCATACCGCAAAGCTCAAGACGCTTCGCCATAAGTTCAGGCGAGGAACCGTCCTTAACTTCCGTCACCACACGCGCCGTGTAGCGCGGACACTTCACTGGGTCTTCAACAATGACCTTTACTTCGTCATTAACATCAATTTCGCTCTCGGTGAAATCAATCGCGGGCAAGCGAAGCGGACGATTATAAAGCGCGGCATATTCGCGCGCAATGCCGAGGACGGAAAGCGCGTCCGGGCGGTTCCATGTAACTTCTACCTCAAAAACTGTCTCAGGCTTCTCACCCGGCACCGCATCACGCACAAACGCGCCCGTCGGAGTCTCAGGCGGGAACTCAATAATGCCCGACGCGCCCGCGCCAATCATGAGTTCCTTCTCAGAACAGCACATGCCGAACGACTCAACGCCGCGCAACTTGCCCTTCTTAATCTTGAAGCCACCGTCGGGAATTACGGAACCAATCTTCGCGAATGCCGTCTTAATTCCCTTACGCATGTTGGGCGCGCCGCAGACGACCTGCCAAGTCTCCTTGCCGTCCGTCACCTTGCAAACATGAAGGTGGTCGGAGTCTGGATGCATTTCGCATTCAACAACTTCGACAACGACGAAGGTATCGGCGAGCGGTACGCCGCCAACCGTTTCGATCGACTCAACCTGCAACCCCGCCCGCGTCAAACGCTCGGCGAGATCCTTCGGGGCAATGTCGTCAATCTTGACAAACTCATTCAGCCAACTGAGTGGAAACTTCATCTTTATTCTCTTCTTTCTTCTCTTCTACTTCTTCGACTTTATTCGCCGTCTCTGCGGGAGGCTCAACTACCGCCTCAGGAGCGGGTGCCGGCTCTTCCGCGGCAGTTTCCGCCGTAGCGGGCGCTTCCGCAGGCTTCTTCGCCGCGTCCTTACGCCATTGCGAACCGTACTTCGGGTTCTTCTCGACAGCGGAGTAGGCTCCGTTTACATACGAGACGATGTGCCCCGTCGAGACAAGCCAATCAAGATGCTTAGCGCTCTCGGCGTCCGGCGCAATTTCGTTCCGCATCGAGCACGGATGCTCGGCGACGAAGTTCGCGACACGCGCGAGTTCCGCGATAGCGTGCGCCGCGTCAAACTCCTTATAAGTCGTGCTCGTTACGAACTCTTGTCCGTGCGGATCGTTCGCTCTAAAGAAGTTGAGCTTACGGTGGTGCAAAGCGCCGCGCAGGGCGAAGCACATTTCCCGCGGACTGCGCCGTTCATCCTCGAGCGCGAAGTTCGCCTCACGCGCCAAAGAACGAATCGGGCTCTTGAGCGCCTTATCGGCAGTAATCATCAGAAGCTTCGGGTTATCCATGAGTGGCGCGAGGAAGGTCTGCCTAAAGGCGGCCTCGGCTTGCTCACGCGACAATTGCGGCGCTTCCTCGCCCGCACCCTTCGCGACATAGACCGTCTTTTTCGTCGCGCTTTGGCGCCACGCTTCAATTGCCTCGGGGTCGCGCACCATCTCAAGGCGCGAGCGATATTCTTCCTCGGTCATGTTGGGGTAGCGCGTGCGGATCATTTCCTTGACGAGTCCATTAAACGCGTGGATGTTGGGCGGCCCTAAGACAACACCCGAGAGCCCACACTTCGCGACACACGCGAAGTTGCCCTTCGGCGGCTCACACTCTACTTCACGCGCTTCATAGTAGTCGCTTAAGTGGGTCGAAAGAATATGCGCGGCGAGCGCTTCCTCGCTGAGCGCGGCAAAGCCGCACGACTTACACTGATGGAACGGACGCGGCGCGGGTGCGCCCTCTTTCACGGGGCGCGGCGCAATGCGCAACAAAATCGACTCGGGATTATCCAAGAAGAAGTAGACGAGATCTTTAAACTTATAGGCGCGCGGATCTTGCTGTAATTTGCGGATAACCGTACCGAGTGCACGCGTCTCAGGCAGAACCTTCACTTCAACATCGAGCCGCGGCTCTTGGGGGCGAGCAAAGTCGCGCGCGTCGCTGCCGCCGCGCTCATTGCGTCCGAAAGGCTTACGCGCACCAAACGGCTTCTTAGTGCCGCGCTCATTCGGCGACGGACGCCGCCCTTCGCGCTTAGGCGCTGAAGGCGCGTCTTCCTCACGCGGAGGACGCATCTTGCCAACCGTAACACCCGCGTCCTTTTTCGCCCAGTCAGGCGTAAAGTTAAACGCGCCAAGATCAATCTTTACTGCTTCTTCGGTACTCATACAGCCTCAATTATAGCATATTTTGCGGCACAATAGTGAAAATTCTCATTCCTTTACATACGGATTCGCCGCGCGTTCGCGTCCGATTGTCGTGTAGGGACCGTGCCCCGGGACGACTTGGGTATCGTCTGGGAGTGTCATTAACTTCTTTAACGAAGACTTGAGCGCGGCAAAGTCTCCGCCCGGGAAGTCCGTGCGCCCACACGAGAGCGCGAAAAGTGTGTCGCCCGAGAGGAGGAGTTTCGCGTCCTGAAACCAATAACAAACGCCGCCGGGAGTGTGTCCGGGTGTCTCAAGAACCGTCACACCTTCGAGCGTGCGGCAGTCGCGAACGTTGCGGGGAATCGGCGCGAGCGGATACTCGGGCGGCATTTGGTTGCGCGGGTCGCCGAGCGCGGGTTCGTCCTTGGGGTGCACATAGACGGCGAGCTCAGGATAAGCCCTTTGCAAATCAGCAATTGCGCCGATGTGGTCAAAGTGGGCATGGGTTAGGAGAATCGCGCCTGGGGTCGCGCCCAAGTCGCGAACTGCCGCGAGGATGCGTTCCGCTTCCGCGCCTGGGTCAACAATCCAGGCTGTGTTATCAGGGCGCGTTAGTAGCGTGCAATTTACTTCGAAGGGACCAACAGCTAGTATCTTCGTTTTCATGATGTGCACTCCTTAGGTGTTCTTAAACTCTTCGCGTGGGCGAACGCGGCGCAAAAACCGCATATGCAACGCCAACGGCACGATAGAGACGATGTTCGCGACGATGTCCGATATAGGCATACTGAGCCAAATCGCGAACGGTTTGTCGTCCATAAAATACGGTAAGAACCAGATGACAGGCAATAAACAAAAGCCTTGGCGCAAGAGGGAAAGCCAAACTGCCGCGCCCGGTCGCCCAATGGACTGGAAGTAGGTCGTCGCGACAATGTTTATAAAGATGCACCAAATGAGGCTGTTCGAGACTTGCAAGTCATGTGCCGCGAGCGCAATGAGTTCGGGGTGGTCGCCCGAAATAAACATCCGCGCGAGCCACGTCGGGAACGGCGGCACGACTTGAATTACAAACGCGATTGCCGTTAAAACGGCAGTCGCCTTAAGTCCGAGCGAAAGCGTCTCGCCCACGCGGCGAAAGTTCCGCGCCCCCCAATTGTAGCCGATGATAGGCTGCAAACCTTGTTGCGTACCAAGTATCGGTTGCATTATAAGAATTAAGCAGGCTTGATACACGCCAAGGGACGCGATTTGCGCCGTGCGCGAGGCCTCATCCGTCATCCATTTTGTGAAGGCAATTTGCAGAGAGACCGTAATTATCGCGCCGAGGATCTGCTGGAAGAACGGCGAGAAGCCTATGCCAAACGGACGCAGGATAAGCCCTTTGTGGAAGCCTATGCGTCCCCACCTCAGACGGACGACGGTCACACCTCTTAGATAATACTGAAGCGCCCAAGCACACGCACAAAACATGGAAATGTTCGTCGCCCACGCGGCACCCGCGACCCCCATATTAAAGCCGAAGATAAGGATAGGGTCTAGGATTAGGTTCGTACCAAAGCCAACAATCATGCAGAGCATCGACCGAAAAGCTCCACCTTCCGCCCGCTGCATGGCGGAGAGTCCGAAAGACATATGCGAGAAGATATAGGCGAAAAGGACGATATGTAAATACTCCTTCGCCGCGGCATATGCGCCTGGCGTAACACGCGAAGCCCCACACCAACCCAGAATTGTATCGAGGTTAAAGCAGACGAGCGGCGTGAGCGTAAAGAAAAGTAGTATCTTAAACGCGACGAGTTGCCCCAGCAACTTCTCACAAGCGACGCGGTCATTTGCCCCAAGTTTAATGGAGAGAATTGCCGAATGTCCCGCGCCAATAAAGACCCCGAACGCACCGAAAAGCATCGTAAGTGGCATCGCGAGCGTAATGCCCGCCATCGCGTCCACGCCACAACCTTGCCCAATAAAAATGCGGTCAACGACCGCATAAAAAGCGTTTAGGCTCATCGCGACCAGGGCTGGCCACGAATACTTTACAAGTAGTCGCCCCAGAGACCCACTTCTTAGTTCCGCGAGCCTCTTTTGTGTTTGCAAGAAAGCGGACATCTTAGAATACGATAGCCGTCTTCGGTAGCGCCTTACGAATGCGCGCCATTTCCTCAGGCGAGAGATTCAAACTGCCTAACTGCAGTGCTTTTAAGGTGCGCCAAGCGGAGAGATCGTCGGGCAACTTCTGTATCTTCGTGCGATTAAACGAGAGGAAGAGGAGTCCCTCTTTTTGCGCGAGCCAAGTGGGGACTTCCGCAATCGGGTTGCCCGAAAGTTCAATATCCGTGAGACTGGGCAAATCCTTTAGCGTCTCGGGGACGGCACTCAGACGATTATTCGCGAGATAAACGCGGCGCAAATCTTTCAGCGCGGCGAAATCAGGCAGGCTCGTTAGGCGATTATGATTGAGCCTTAGCCACTTAAGGTGGGTAAGTGCCGCGACGGGCGCGACATTCGTGAGTGCATTGCGGTCGAGATTCAAGTAGACGATCTTCGCCGCGTCTAGGTTCTCCTTCGAGAGGTCGCCCAACTTCTTATCTTGCAAATAGACATGAGCCCCCTCGGGAACGGCTTGTTCCTCGGGGGTGGGCTCATTAAAGCACCCCGTAAGTGCCGCGAACGCGGCACACACGAGTGCTCCAGCTAAAGTAAGACGCGTCATTACTTCGCCGCCGCTGCCGCGGCAATAATGCCCGCGAAGGAGTCCGCCTTGAGCGCGGCACCGCCGATGAGACCACCGTCGATATCCTTCTTCGCCAAAAGTTCCGCCGCGTTACCGGGCTTCATCGAGCCGCCGTACTGGATGCGGACGGTTTCCGCCGTCTCAGCACCAACGAGTTTCGCGAGGGTCGCACGGATGAGCGCATGCACTTCCTGCGCCTGATCGGGGGTCGCCGTCTTGCCCGTGCCAATCGCCCAAACGGGTTCATACGCAATCACGAGCTTCGCACAATCCGCCGCGGTCAAGTCCTTAAGCCCAACATTCATCTGGCGCTCAATGACTTCGTTCAACTTACCCGCTTCGCGCTCCTCAAGGGTCTCGCCCACACAAACAATCGCCGTCAGCCCCGCCGCAATTGCCGCGCGGGTGCGCTTGTTAACGGTCTCATCCGTCTCGCCGAAATATTGACGGCGCTCGGAGTGTCCGATAATCACGTACTTCGCGCCCGCGTCAAGGAGCATGCCCGTCGAGATTTCACCCGTGAACGCGCCGCTCGCTTCCCAATGCACATTCTCAGCACCCACTTCAACGGCCGTACCCGCCGCCGCCGCAACTGCCGCGGGCAAGTCGATCGCCGGCGTGCAACAAACGATATCGACATTCGTCATATCCTTCGTCGCTTCCGCGATGCCCTTCACAAGTGCCGCGGTCTCGGACGGCTTTATGTTCATTTTCCAATTGCCTGCGATGATTTTCTTTCTCATTTTATTCTTTCCTTTAGTTTGTTCGGACTTTGAGCCGAAACTTTAAATCTTCTTTACCCTTATTTAGTAGAGCGCTTATCTTTCGTGGGCTTGTAGGCACGGTGCTTAACGCCCGCTTGGCGAAAGAGCTTCTTGACGGAATCCAAGAACGCATAGTCTCCGCCATAGACGACTTCCTTTATACCCGCGTTAATAAGGAGCTTCGCACAGGTGAGGCAAGGCGAAATCGTCACATACGCCGTCGCACCATTTAGGGCGTGTCCGTAAAGTGCCGCCTGGCAAATCGCGTTCTGCTCGGCATGGACGCAGAGGCACTCCTCGAGGTGGGAGCCGCTCTTGGTCGTCCCCGCACAACGCGGACACCCCCCCGCAAAGCAGTTCTTCACCCCATGCGGCGTACCATTATAGCCCGTGGAAAGGATGTGGTTATCCTTCACAATAATCGCCGCGACATGCCGACGCCGACAATTACTGCGCGTCGCCACAACCGCAGCAATTCCCATAAAGTACTCGTCCCATGACGGACGAGGATCTTTTATTGTCGCCAAAGCATTACTCCTTGTTCTGCATGTTTAGACGATTATTATACCATTTTTTGCGGCAAACGAACAGAGGCTTTTTGCGTCCGCCGCGAAAAGTGAAAAATTAGCCGTTCAGAAGTAGCAAAAACCGCCGCGCGCAGTGTATCCGAGACGTTAGGTTTCGGGGCGGAAACGCCCCGACTAAGCACCCGACCTACCTCGCCCCAGCCTCTCGC
>CAVCAF010000007.1:0-25755 GCA_963600185.1 Azospirillum sp. 51_20
AGGCGGCTTTGCCGCCACCACTCTTCAACTTCAACTTGGCACTTCAACTAAATCTAAAATCTTGTTAATTTTGTGAATCCTGTCTAAACCGTGGTAGAATGCTAGTCGCTTTTTGGGGCGGTTTTTGGTATAATAAGCGTATGCATATTGAGATACTACCCTCACTTCTCGCCGCGGACTTCGGTGCGTTCGCCGCGGAGATTCGCCGTGCGGAGTGTTCAGGCGCGGAGGCGCTCCATTTGGACATAATGGATCCGCATTTCGTGCCGAATCTTTCGTTTGGTCCTGATGTCGTTGCTCTTTCGCGCAAGGTTGCGCCTAACTTTTATCGGAATGTCCATCTGATGATGTCGCGTCCAGACCTGTACCTCGAGAAGTTTGCGTCCGCGGGAGCCCAGACGCTACAAATCCACCTTGAGGCGGACTGCGATCTGCATACGGAACTTAAGCGGATTCGTTCGCTTGGACTTAAGGCGGCACTCGCGATAAACCCCGAGACGCCTGTAGAGAAGGTAACGCCTTATTTAGATGAGGCGGATGAGTTTTTGGTGATGACGGTGCACCCAGGATATGGCGGACAGAAGTTCATTGCTGAGTGTTGCCCCAAGGTCGCGTGGCTTCGTGCACGCCGTCCCGCGGTTGACATAATGGTAGACGGCGGCATAAATGATAAGACGCTACTTGAAGCGGCGCGGGCAGGTGCGAATCAATTCGTGGCTGGTAGCTACCTCTTTAAGCAGGCGGATATGAAGTCCGCGGTGGAGGGGCTACGGCAAAGTGTGCGGGAGGTCGGCGCATGAGCAAGGTTGTATTAGGCGTGACGGGATCTATTGCCGCGTACAAGGCGGCGGAATTGACGCGACTTTTTGTGAACGCGGGGGATGATGTGCATGTAATTATGACCCCGAGCGCGACGAAGTTTGTTGCCCCTTTAACTTTTCAAACGCTCTCACGCAATCCTGTGGGGGTCGATGAATTTGCTGCGCCGACGGACTGGAAGCCCGCGCATATTTCGCTCGCGCAGGCGGCGGATATTGTCCTTGTCGCCCCCGCGACGGCGAACACGCTCGCGAAAATGCGTGCGGGGATAGCCGATAACTATCTTCTCGCGACACTCCTCGCGACGAAAGCCCCCATTGCCGTCGCCCCCGCGATGAATACAGGGATGTGGGAAAACGCCGCGACACAAGAGAATCTCGCCGTTTTGCAGGCGCGGGGCGTGAAGGTAATTGCACCTGAGACGGGTTCTCTCGCCTGTGGCGTAACGGGGGCTGGTAGGCTCGCCGCAAGCGCGGGAATTTTCGCGGCAGTTAAGGACCTTTTGAAATGAAGAAGGTAGTCGTCGTTATACCCACCTATAATGAGAAGGAAAATGTCCGCGCGATGTCCGCGGCAGTTATAGCTGTCGCCGAGAAGATTCCCGATTGGGAGGTGCGGCTTCTTTTCGTGGACGACAATTCACCCGACGGCACGGGGCAAATCATAGATGAACTCGCGGCAAGAGAGGGACGGATAAGTTGCTTGCATCGTGCGGGCAAGGAGGGCCTCGGTAAGGCGTATCTCGCGGGGTTCGAGCAGGCACTCGCGATGGGGGCTGATCGCGTCGTCCAAATGGACTGCGACTTTAGCCACGATCCGCAAGCGTTGCCGCGGCTTTTAGCTGAAGAGGCAGATCTCGTCATTGGCTCGCGGTATGTGAAAGGCGGTGCGACACCCGGTTGGCCCTTTAAGCGTCGCCTTATTTCGCGCCTCGGGGGCGTGTACATTCGCTTTATGACGGGGCTTCCTGTGAAAGACCCGACAGGCGGATTTAAATGCTGGAAGCGCGGCACTTTAGAGAAGATGGAGCTGGACACAATCTCCAGCGCGGGGTATTCGTTCCAACTCGAGATGAACCATCGCGCGTGGCGCAAGGGTTGCACCATCCGAGAGATCCCGATTGTCTTCCCCGATAGGCAACGCGGCGAATCTAAGATTTCGCCTGCCATTGCCGCGGAATCACTTAAAATTGTTTGGAGGCTTAAGAGAATATGACTAAAAATAAGGTAAAGCCACTGTTCCTCGTACTTTCCGCGCCGAGTGGGTGCGGCAAGTCGACGCTGGTGGATATGCTGTTGCAGGAGTATCCGGACTTCGTGTACTCGATAAGCTGCACAACGCGTTCCCCCCGCGGCGAGGAGGAGGATGGGTTAGACTACCACTTCCTTACCAAGGAGCGGTTTGAGGAGTTAATCAAAGAGAACGCCTTCATTGAGTACGCCAAGGTGCACGATAACTACTATGGGACGCTAAAAGCGCCGATTGAGGAGGTGCTCGCTGAAGGGAACTCGATGATTCTCGACATTGACGTGCAGGGCGCGGCAAAGGTGCGGGAGTATGTGAAGGGTCTCCCTAATACCGATCCGCTCAAGATTGGGTATGTGGATGTCTTTATCCTCCCGCCGTCGCTGGAAGAGTTGCGGCGCAGGCTAGAAAAGCGCGGCACGGACGCGCCCGATGTCATAGAAAAGCGCCTTCATAATGCGGAAGGCGAGATGGCGCGTGCCGAAGAATACATGTACCGCGTCACAAATGACGACTTAGGACTAGCTTATAAAAGATTTTGCGATTTGATAGATGCACTCAGTGGGCGTATGTAAAAACCGTAAAATATGATATAATATTAGTCGTTGCCATTCGTGGCGGCAAAAATTCCATGATAACCTCTACGGAAGAAAGTAAAAGAAATGAACTATAAATATATGTGCCTCAATCCGATTGCGGACTGTGGGCTAAAGAATCTGGACGAGCGGTATACTCGTACAGAAGAATTCGCCGCGGCAGACGCCGTGTTCGTTCGCAGCGCTAAGATGGATGAACTCGTGCCAGGCAAGAACCTGCTCGCCGTGGCGCGTGCGGGTGCGGGCGTTAACAACATCCCCCACGCGGACTATGCGAAAAAGGGCGTTGTTGTTTTCAATACGCCTGGCGCGAACGCTAATGGCGTAAAGGAACTCGCCGTTGCCGCGCTTATTCTCGCCAGCCGCGATGTCATTGGCGGCGTTGAATGGGTAAAGGCGAACGCGGCAGACCCCGCCATTAACAAGACGGCAGAAAAAGCGAAGAAGGCTTTCGCGGGCACAGAAATTAAGGGCAAGAAGCTCGGCGTTATTGGGCTTGGGGCAATCGGACAGAAAATCGCGAATGCCGCGGTCGGTCTCGGGATGGAGGTTTACGGCTACGACCCCTATCTCTCGGTTGACGCGGCCTGGAACCTTGATCACGCGGTTCGGCATTGCAAGAATGTAGAGTCCATTTATAAGGAGTGCGACTACATTACGATTCATGTGCCCGCGCTCGATTCGACGAAGGGCATGATTAATGCGGACGCGCTTGCTATGATGAAGACGGGCGTTATCGTTCTTAATCTCGCGCGGGATGTTCTCGTTAATGAGAAAGACATGCTCGTGGCACTTGAGAGCGGCAAGGTGCGTAAGTATGTTAGCGACTTCCCGAACGCGACAACCGCGGGCAAGAAGGGGTGCATCGTCATTCCTCACCTCGGCGCATCTACTGAGGAAGCCGAGGATAATTGCGCGGTTATGGCGGTTAAGGAAATGCGCGACTACCTAGAGAATGGCAACATCGTTAATTCGGTGAATTATCCCGCCTGCACGCTAGGCCCCGCCACAAAGGCTGGGCGTATCGCGATTTGCCATAGCAACGAGGCGAATATGCTGGGAGGGTTTACATCCATTCTGGGCGCGGCGAAGATCAATATCAATGCTGTCGCGAATAAGTCGCGCGGCGAAATCGCCTATACGCTCATTGATACCGACTCGCCCGTGCCAGCCGATATCGCGGCGAAGCTCGCGGAGAGCCCCGCGGTCATTCGCGTCAGGGTAATTAAGTAAAGAAGGTTATGGGCTACGCGAAGAAAAGAGCAACGCCTGCTGTAAAAGCGCCGACTGCCGCGCCCACGGCAAAGACTTCCTCTATTTGGAATGTCAAGCTTGGGGGCGACAAGGTTAGTACGCGCATGAAGCGTACTGAGGTCTTGCTCTTTACTTCCGAATTAGCCGACCTCATTGAGGCGGGCATGACGCTTGGGCAAGCCTTGCAGGCTCTGGCAACACAGGGCGAAGAAGGCAGTGGTCAGCGTTATGTCTGTCACGATTTGTGCGAACGCATTGTGCGCGGCGAGAACTTCTCTAGTGCGCTCGCGCAACATCCCGATACCTTTGAGCCGCTCTATTCGAATATGATCCGTGCGGCGGAAGCCTCGGGGGCGATGGTGGAAGTCTTGCGGCGACTGGGCGACCACTATGAGCGCTTTGATAATATGCGTAGTAAGATTAAAAGTGCGCTAAGTTATCCCGCGATTGTTATGATCTTCGGCGTTTTCGCCGTCATCGCGGCATTAGTGTGGATTATTCCTAAGTTCCAGAAGGTCTTCGATTCTATGGGGGCGACCTTGCCGTTGCCCACGCGTATTCTTATTGGGATGTCCGATGCTTTAACGGGGTACGGATGGCTTATGGCGATTGCCGTGGCGGGCGGGATTATTTGGTTTAAGAAGTGGAAAGCTACGCCCGAAGGACGACTTAAAGTTGACGGCTGGAAGCTTCGTGCGCCCCTTATTAAAGGGATTGTCGCGAGCGGTGCCTATTCTTCGCTCGCCTATACGCTTAAGACGCTTCTTTCTAATGGTGTAGATGTTTTGCAGGCGCTTAAGATTGCGCAAGAGACATGCGGAAACGCCGTTATTGGCGCGGCACTTGGGGACGCGCGGCGACGCGTGACGGACGGCACTTCTATTTCGGGACCCCTCGCGGCAAGTGGCGTTTTCCCGCGTATGATGACGGATATGCTCGCGATTGGTGAGCAGGCGGGCGATATGGCTTCGTCGCTTGAACATATTGGTATTCGCTATCAGAAGGATATGGATCGCAATATCACGACTTTCACGAATGCTCTTGAGCCTATTCTTATTGTAGTAATTGCCGCGGCAGTCGGTTTCGTCGCCGTATCCATTTTAATGGCCGTATTTCAGGTCTCCGCAACGCTAGGCTAGGAAGGAGAAATACGATGACGAGCCTTGAAGCGAATAAGAAGACATTACTTGAGACGGCGCGTAAAATTGCCGCGCTTAATGTCTGGGAATTGGCGGCATCGTATAATTGGGCGATTCGCCCATATGGGAGCGTTTTCCCCTATTTCTTTACGATGATCTATGATAAGAATGATCCAGCCTTCGCGCGGATTCTGTTCTTAGAGGGCTGGCAGACGATGCACGACTACGTGCGATTAAATGTCGACCCTGACGCGGGCTACTATTGCTCTATACAAGAATTGCCGCAGTTTCAACTCTGCTTTAAGCGGTCGGGTGAAGTTACGGTTGTGCGGCAAGATCCAGGCTACATTCCCATTGCGCCTACACCTAAACAATTTGAACTCCTTGTGCGTTTACTTTGGGAGGCGTATGGCGTATTATTGCATATTGAAAGCGACAAATCGCTCATTCTTAAGTATTCCGATGAACGCGCCCTGTTTTCGCGTGTAGAAGTCGCGCCTGGCCAATGGCGTGATGAACCTTTCGCAATACCTATGCCGCCGCCTTATAAGGAAGAGATTTCTATCCCGAAAGAAGTATTTGACGCGGCGAAAGCAATGCCGCCTGAGCCAGGACTTCGTATCGCGGCAGATTTCCGCATCCATTTTACAGATATTACGCATGAACCTGTGCCGCGGTTTCGCTATGTTTTGCGTGCCGTTGATCTTAGTACGGGTGAGCGCATAATTGATGAGAGTACCTGCGTAGATCCTCAGGACGGCGGACTCAAAGGGCGGTGGCTTATTATGCCTGGGCACTTATTGGAGCGCCTCGTCGCGAAAAAAAAGATGCCTTGCGAAATCCAAGTCATTTCAGGACGCGTCTTCCGCTTTCTTAGACCAATTATTTTGAATTTGCCTATAAAACTTACAAAGAAAGAAAGTATTCCCGCTTTGGAGAAATACTTTGATATTTAAACCCTTGAAGAATGGATTGGTGAAGTAATGGAAAATACAAACGAAAAGAGACAGATAGTTGTAACGAGTGCGCTACCTTATGCGAATGGTGATATTCACTTGGGGCACTTAGTGGAGTATATCCAAACGGACTTCTTTGTGCGCTATCAGAAGTTGCGTGGCAATGATTGCGTGTATGTTTGCGCCGACGATACCCACGGTACGCCCATTATGATTCGCGCACGCAAGGAGGGCATTACACCTGAGGAACTTATTGCTCGTTCACATGCGACACATTTAAAAGATTTTAGCGACTTTCAGATTGCATTTGATAATTACTATACGACGAACTCGCCTGAGAATAAGGAACTCTCGGAGCAATTTTACGCGGCAATGCTTAAAAGTGGTGCGATAACTAAAAAGGTTACGCCGCAACTCTATTGTGAACATTGTAAAATGTTCTTGCCTGACCGTTTCGTGAAAGGTGAGTGCCCGAAATGTGGTGCGGCGGGGCAATATGGTGATAGTTGCGATAAGTGTGGCGCGACTTATGGTGCGGAAGAGCTGGGGCATCCTGTTTGTACGACATGTGGTTCAACGCCGATAGTTAAAGACTCCGAACACATTTATTTTGAGCTTGAGCCTCAACACGACTACCTTGAAAAGTGGATTCCAGATCATACAACGAGTGATGTCTCAAATAAACTTCTTGAATGGTTTAAAGAGCCGCTTCGTGGCTGGTGCATTTCGCGTGACGCGCCCTATTTCGGCTTTGAAATACCTGGTTGCAAGGATAAGTTCTTTTATGTGTGGGTAGATGCTCCCATTGGATATATCGCGAGTCTTAAGAATTGGTGTGCGAAAAATGGGCGTGGCGATTTATGGAATGACCCGAAGACAGAACTTTACCACTTCATCGGTAAGGATATTATCCGCTTCCATTGCCTCTTCTGGCCAGGGATGCTTCATGCGGCGGGCTATAAAGAGCCGAATAAGGTTTTTGTGCATGGCTTCTTGACGGTGAACGGTGAAAAGATGTCCAAGTCTAAAGGTACCTTTGTCAATGCCCGCACCTATCTTGACCATTTGCCTCCAGAAGCGTTGCGTTATTATTATGCGGCGAAGTTGGGGGGGACGACGGATGACATGGATTTGAATCTCACGGACTTCGTTCAGCGCGTTAACTCCGACCTAGTTGGTAAGATTACAAACATTGCTTCGCGTGGCGGGCAAATGCTACAGAAGAAGTTAGAAGGGCGTTTGGGCACATTAGATGCTGAGGGTGCCGCGTTAATTGAAAAGTGCCGCGCCGCTAGCGAGACGATCGCGAAGTTTTACGAGGAGCGTCGTTTTAATCAGGTCGTTGTTGAAGTTTGTCGCTTGGCAGATGCCGCGAATGAGTATTTTGACCGCCGTGAACCGTGGAAGACAGTGAAGACGGATGCTGAGATAACACGCACGACGCTAACTGCCGCGTTGAACGCATTCCGTTTAATCGCTATTTATTTACAACCTATTTTGCCTGTTTATGCAGAAAAAGCGCGGCATTTATTTGGCGAGGACGCGTGGACATGGGCTTCATTACAAGAAACACGCGAAAATTGTGCGTTAGGCACTTATGAATATCTCGCAAGCCGCATTGATTCTAAGCAGGTGGATGCGATGATTGCCGCGGCGACGATTAAACCCGCCGATTCGGGTGAGGTTGCTCATGAATCGCGTGCGAGTAAGAATAAAGCGAAAGTCTCTGTCGCGCCAGCCCTTAAGCCCGAAGTTGCCTTCCCTGACTTTGAGAAGCTTGATTTGCGCGTGGGGACAGTTGAGAGTTGTGAGATTGTGCCGAAAAGTTCCAAACTTCTTAAGTTTGTGCTTGACGCGGGAACTCTCGGCAAAAGAACCATTTTCTCGGGAATCCGTGCGGCTTATCCTGAACCCGAGAAGCTTGTGGGTCGCGAAGTCATTTTCGTTGCGAATCTCGCGCCACGCAAGATGTCCGTTGGCGTTTCTGAAGGTATGATTCTCTTCGCGGGCGAGCCAGGCGTAAATGGAGGCGTGCTTTCTCCAGCGGATCTCGCGGGTGGAGGAACTCCTGCGACCTAATCTAAGAGAGGATTGAGAATAGTGAGATGTCCGTCTTAAAACTAGCATTAACTTTAGCGTGGGCATTTGCCGCGGCAGGGCTTTTCTGGTACGCGGTAAATGTTGCGCGTGAGGTTACCTATGTGACATTGGCGGATGGACGTCGCCAAGCACGTGCCTTGCCTTTCGTTTTTAAGTTGCTTTTACCTTTTGTAGGCAACTTTGACAAGCTCTTGGCGCGTGCTAGTTTCGCGAAGCCCATCGAAGAGAATGATAAGAAACTCATATCGGCAGGTTTTGAAGGGCTTCTTTCTGGGCGCGAGTTTGTCGCGCTAGAGTTTATGTGCCCAATAGTCCTAGGGCTGGCGTGGTGTTTAATCGTCTTTCTCTTTGGAGCACTTTTACCCGATTCACTTTTTACGGAAGCGCGCTTACCACTCTGCCTAATCGGAATTGCCCTTTTTGTATTACAGCCGCGACTTTGGTTGCGGACGGCATTGCGTAAGCGACATGAAGCAATCGTGAAGGCACTCCCATTTGTTCTTGACCTTCTAACGCTCTCGGTTGAGGCGGGTATGGACTTTATGAGTGCCCTACAAAGAAATTGCGCGTCGCGGCGGATGGATCCACTAAATGAGGAACTCCTGCGCATGACTAAGGAAGTTCAGGTCGGACTCTCGCGGCGTGTGGCACTAGGGAATATGGCGGAGCGGGTGAAAGAGCCGAATTTAAAGTCCGTAGCCTTCGCCCTTATTCAAGCGGATGAATTAGGTGTCTCGATTGGTTCGGTATTGCGTATCCAGTCCGAGCAAATGCGGGAGCGGCGTTTTGATCGCGCAGAAAAGTTGGCGCATGAAGCACCCACGAAGATGCTAGGTCCTTTAATGTTGTGCATCTTTCCAGCCGTGTTTATTATTTTGTTAGGGCCTATCTTAGCTCAAGCCATGAAGGGGCTTTTGTAGTGACAAAGAAAGGTAAGGTGACGCTATGGATAAAAAATATGAACTTATTCAGCTATCAGGCGCGGAAGCAGGTCGCCGAACGGTAATCCCTGAGACAGGTCTGCGAATTGGTCGTGCTTCGTCTAATGACTTATCCATAGCGGACGAAGAACTCTCGCGCAATCATTGCATAATTGAGTATAAAGCGGGAACCTTGCAGATATTAGATCTCGCTAGTGCCAACGGAACTTATGTTAATAGCGAGAGCATTGGCAATTCACCCTATGCTTTACATGGCGGTGATGTTATTGAAATCGGCGTAACGCGTTTGCGAGTAATTGCGCCTTCTGAAGGGGGCAACGGTGCAGCGATTGATTTGGGACTTGAGAAAACGCCTCCGAGCGCGACAAATGCTGTGGGAAGCCCCACGAAAAAGTTAAGAACGCGGCGTTTTGTGCTAATTATTCTTGGGCTTTTAGTCCTCATCGCGGCAGGAGTCCTTTTCTGGTTGCCCGTAGACCAAACGAGCGCACCTAATGCTTCTGCAACGAATGAAATGCCGCTCGCGGCGAAAAAAGATGGGCTTTTTGCTCTCTATTGTGAGAATATTGAGGCGAATAATACTTTCATCTTTCGTTATCAGATGACGATTGGCCCTGACGCGGTATTGCGCGTTGTCAGCGATAATGTGCCAGGTGAGAATCGTCATGTTGATAAAAGCGTGCGGCTAACGCCTGAGGTAATTGCCCGCGTGGATACTATTTTTAAGACGGCGGGTTGGGATGACTTAGACTCTGTTTATAGTGGGATGTCGGCAACGGACGCGAATGAATTGAAGTCAAGTCGTGTACGCGTCGTCCGTGCGGGGAAAGTAAAGGATGTCCTCGTAGAAAACACCCCCGAACCCCCAGCTTTTACAGCCGTTCGTGAGGCTCTAGAAACCTTCGCGCGTAATGAGCTCGGTATCTGGGCAATTCAGTATTCCCGCGAGAAGCTCGTTGAACTTAGTCTCGCGAGTGAGGAGACGGGCGATACGAAATGGGCAGATCGCGGCGTTGAGTTTGGGAATCTCTCCGCGGCAATTAAGGCGTATAAGGAATCTCTTTTCTATTTAGAGACAGTTGACCCGAAGCCGCAGCATTTCGCATCCGTAAAAAAGAAGCTTGAAGTTGCTGAGTCGGAACTAGACGAACGCTATCGTGAGCAACGCTTTTTGGCGAATAAAGCGATTAATTTAGCCGATTGGGCAGAGGCGCAAAAGCAATTGCGGATACTCTGCAATCTTATACCCGACAAGGACGATCCGCGGCACAAGGAGGCGAACGCTAAACTTGTGGAGATTGACGGACGCCTTCGTGCGGCGAAGAAAGGAGGTGCGAAATGAGGAAATTAAGTCTTTTGGTTGCTGCCGTAGTTGCGTTTAACCTTTGGGTTGCGAAAGCGGCTTCAACGCGAGTAGACTTTCGCAGTTCCCCTAAAGGCGCGAAGGTTGTAGTGGACGGTGCTGTTCGTGGGCAAACGCCCTTAAGGCTTTTTGATATTGCGCCTGGCGATCATCATGCCACATTGCTCCTCGCGAACCACGAGCCTGCCGAACTCTTTTTTACGCTAACAGAGGGTGCGTATTCGTCACAATATGCAGAACTCGTACCGTTAAAGGGATTGCTGCTTATCCAGTCCGAGCCAACAGGGTGCGACATCTCGCTGGAAGGTCTCTCGCTTGGGACAACACCTCGGCTGATTACAACGCTGGATGCGGGAGAAAAGTATAGACTGCTTTTGCAAAAACCAGGCTTTCAGCCGCGCACGGTTGAGGTTAAGTTTGATGGGCGTACGCCGCTTGTTAAGAAAGAGACGCTTATTCTTGATAGCGGTAGCTTGCAGCTGACTAGCGACCCAGATGGTGCTTCCGTTACGGTGAACGGGATTCTCCGTGGCAAAACACCTCTCGTTGTAAGGCGTATTCCGAAGGGACGCGCCACGGTGACTTTGTCCCTCGAAGGATATGCGGATGAAACGCGCGAGTTCTCGTTAAATGCGGGCGAAAGTCAAAATGTATTTATTCGTATGCAAGGCTTGCCAGGAACGCTGAAACTTTCGGCAGTCCCTGAGACCGCACGCATTTATGTGGATGATGTTCAGCAAGGTAAAGGCTCTTGCATTTTAACGGGGCTTAAACCAGGTACTTATACCGTGCGTGCCGAATTAGAAGGGTATGGGACGATTGAGAAGCCAATTGTGGTTGGCAACGGACAAACTGCTGCGGAGGAACTGCGCCTCAGTAATATTATGGGTAGTCTAGAGGTTCGCACAGTCCCGAGTGGTGTGAAGGTTTATCTAGATGGACGCTATTGTGGGCTCTCGCGCTCAACGGATCCCTCGGCGACCCTCAGCGACCTCTTGACGATTCCTAATGTTAAAGAGGGTGATCATACGCTACTTGCTAAAGCGGAAGGCTACGCGGAATATTCGCGCATAATTAAGACCGAAGCCCTAAAGGCAATGCCGATAAAGATTCTTATGCGTCGAATCTTTATTCCCGACATAGAGATTGAGACCGATAGTGGCACTTATCGCGGCATTTTACTTGAACAAGACGATCATACCTTACAAATTGAGGTGGCACTTGGCGTGACGCGGAGTTTTCCGAAAGCAACCGTTCGTAAGGTAACGATGATTGCCCCTGAGAAGAAACCAAGGGAAACGAAGGACGAGTGAAGAAGCGTCTTGATTTAATACTTGTTGAGAAGGGCCTTTGCGAAAGTCGCACGCGGGCTCAAGCACTTGTTTTGGAAGGTAAGGTTCGTGTCGCGGGGCAGGTTGAAACTAAGGCTTCGCGGCAGATAGATGAGGCTAGCCCTGTTGAAATTGAAGCCCCGCCACGTTTTGTTTCACGGGGAGGCGAGAAGATGGAAGGAGCCTTCGTTAACTTCGCCCAGCTTGGACTTTCGGCGACGGATAAGATATGTCTCGATGTAGGCTCTTCAACGGGCGGCTTTACGGACTGCCTTTTACAGCATGGTGCGCGTAAGGTTATGGCGGTTGATGTGGGTACTAATCAGCTCGCGTATAAATTGCGTGTTGACCCGCGCGTGTGGGTAAGGGAAAACTTTAATGCCCGCAATATGTGCGCGAAAGACTTGCCCGAGACGCCTTTGTTGGCAGTTACGGATGTTTCATTCATCTCGCTGAAACTTATTTTGCCGCCTATCGTGGAAGTTCTCGCCCCTAGGGGAGAAATTGTCGCGTTGATTAAACCTCAATTTGAAGTCGGACGCGGCAATGCGCCAGGCGGTCTTGTTAGAGATGAGGAGTTGCGCCTTGCCGCACGAGATGAGATTGTCGCGTTCGCGAAGGATACGCTTAAACTTGAGTTGTGTGGGCTTTGCGAATCACCCGTCCGCGGCAAGGAAATGGGCAATATTGAATATTTATCGTATTGGAGGAAGCCCAAATGATAGCCAAGTTGATTTTAGATAAGAAGCGTGAAGGGCGTGCCCTTGGTTCTGCCGAGATTCGTGAGTTTATTGAAGGTTTTACACGCGGCGAAATACCCGATTATCAAATGAGTGCACTCGCTATGGCGATTTGTTGCCGTGGTATGAATACGCGTGAGACGGCAGATCTTACCGAAGCGATGAAGAACTCGGGGCGTTGCCTTACTTGGGACTTCCCAACAGCCGATAAACACTCAACGGGTGGCGTGGGCGACAAACTTTCCCTCATTATCCAGCCTCTTGCTGCGGTGTGTGGGGTAGCTGTGCCATCTTTAACAGGGCGCGGCTTAGGTATCACGGGCGGCACAGCCGATAAATTGGAGACGATTCCTGGTTATAATGCCGCGCTTTCTTTGGAAGATTTCCAAACGGTAGTCGCCAAGACGGGCGTCTCAATGACGGTTCAAACGGACGAAATTACGCCCGCCGACAAGAAGTTGTATGCCCTTCGGGATGTGACGGGCACCGTCGCTTCAATTCCTTTGATTGTAGGCTCAATACTTTCTAAGAAGCTTGCTGAGGGGGCGGGTACGCTCGTTTTTGATGTTAAATATGGCGTAGGTGCTTTTATGAAGACGCCCGACGAGGCACGCGAACTCGCGATGGCACTTGTACAAGGCGCGAAGGCGGCGGGACGCAAGGCGGGCGCATTTCTGACGAATATGGACTCCCCCCTCGGGTTCGCCGTGGGTAACGCGAATGAGGTTGCGGAAGCACTCGATATTTTGCGAAATCAACCCGAGCGGCTTAGTCGCGTTACTAATCTTTGTATTGAATTCGCCGCGCTTATGATTTCCCTTACGCGAGAGATTTCACTAGAAGAGGCGCGTGAACTTTGCCGCGCACGCTTGGCAGATGGCGCGGCACTTAAGAAGTTTGAGGCGATGGTCTCTGCCCAAGGTGGCGATTTAGCCGCTTTTGAGAAGCGTTTTGCTCAGCCTGTCGCTAAGTTCTGCATCCAAGCACCACGTTCGGGTTATATCGCTGAGATTAATGCTGAAAAAGTGGCGCGCGTCGCGCTGAAGCTCGGCGCAGGACGCGAAAAAGCGGGCGACCGCATAGATCCCCGTGCGGGGATTACGCTCGCTGTCCAACTCGGGGAGCGCGTTGCGACGGGTGCGCCATTAGCGACACTTGAGACTTCGGCGGGTCCTGACGGACTCGAGAGTGCCGCGTCTGAACTTCTGAAGGCGTTCGCATTCTCGGCAGAGCCTATTGAAGTTAAGCCCCTTATCTTGGAGCGTATTGATTGAGCGAAGAAAATACGCTATAATATTACATAGAGCAATGACTATTCAAAGACAGAGTGATGAATTAAATACGCGCAATGCCGCGTTCGATAATCGGCTGCGTCCGTCTGATTTCTCAGGCTTTGTTGGACAAAACAAAGTCCGTGACCGCCTAATGCTCGCCGTAAAAGCGGCGAAAGATCGTGGCGAATCGCTTGACCATGTCCTTTTCTCGGGACCTCCTGGACTTGGCAAAACGACGCTTTCTTACATTCTTGGCGAGGCGATGGGCGTAAATGTTAAGACGACATCTGGTCCCGTAATTACAAAACCAGGCGATTTAGCGGGACTTTTGACTTCACTTGAACCAGGCGATATCGTTTTCATTGACGAGATTCACCGCATGGCGAAAACGGTCGAGGAATATCTCTATAGCGCGATGGAAGACTTCGCGATTGATATTATGATTGATCAAGGACCAAACGCGCGAAGCGTTCGTCTTGAATTGCCGCGTTTTACACTCGTTGGGGCGACAACGCGTATAGGTCTTATCGCCGCACCTCTTCGCGCACGCTTTGGACTCGTCAATCGCCTTGATTATTATGAACCTCAGGAATTGGCTGAAATTGTGACGCGTAGCGCGGCAAAACTTGGTGTCGAAATTGACGCGGGCGGGGCCCTTGAAATCGCTCGCCGTAGTCGTGGTACGCCCCGTATCGCCAATAATCTTTTGCGCCGCGTGAGAGATTATGCCCAAATTAAGGCTAATAACTTTATTTCGGGCACTGTCGCGACGGACTCCCTCGGACTTCTTGAAATTGACCCTCACGGACTTGATGATATGGATCGCCGCATCCTTGAGACGGTTTGTGTTAAGTTCGGTGGTGGTCCCGTGGGACTTTCAACGATTGCTGTTTCAGTTGGCGAAGAACCTGACACGGTAGAAGAAGCATACGAACCTTTCCTTATTATGCAAGGCTACCTTGAGCGTACCCCAAAAGGGCGTGTTGCGACACCCCTCGCCTACACCCGTCTCGGTCTCTCTAAGTAACAGAAGTTTATAAAGGATATAAATAATGAAGGTTAAGATATTAGTAAGAGCATTGCTTGCAAGTGCCGCGTTACTTAGCACGGTGCAAGCAGAGGTTGTCTTTGAGGCGAAGGGACTTGTCACGGATAAAACCCCAGGCTTCCGCTTCGGGAATGTCGTCTTTACGGATAAGGATCGCACGCTTGCTAAGTTCGAGCCCGTCCCCATGACCGAGACGGCCTGTGGACGCCTTTCGACGGATCGTTTGCGCTTGCCGAATAAGGTCGCGGGTAAAGGCGCGTACTTTAAGTTCTCCTTTGACGCGCGGTATGTCTACACGCCTGGTAAGCCCACGGATAATAAGATACGGTGTAATCAGGGTGTCTTCTTCTATAACAAAGAAGGCAAGGTGTTGCCAGATTGCTATGATACGCTTTATCCGAGTGAGGGTATGCGGCACTATGAACGCGTCCTTTATGCGTGGGATGAGGTAGACACATTTGAGGTGTTCTTCCAGAAGCCGTGGGAAATGCGCGCGGCGAATGGCGACCGTTGCCTACTTGAAGTCGCCAATGTGAAGATTGAGACTGCGACAGTTGAGGATGCGATTGCGTATTCCGATCGTATCTACGCTGAATTGCCGCCGCTCACCTTTACCCCACAAGAAAACGCAATGAAAGATCTGCCGCGGACGCTTGATGCACTCAAAACAGGCAAGCCTTGGCGCGTCGTTATGCTCGGCGACTCAATTATGCAGGATACCTTCAACTCGCAATTCCATGCGCTCATTAAGCGGGCGTACCCCAAATCGAATGTGGAATGGATTCTTTCTATGCGCGGCGGTACGGGTTGTTGGCACTATATCCTTGTTGATAACTTCTATTCATATATCGTTGATCACCGTCCCGACTTGCTCATTATTGGTGGTATTTCGAACTTTGCTAAACCGACGCGCAAAGATGTTGGTCCCACGGGTGCGGACGCGATGGTGCGTGTCGCGAAAGTGGCGCGGGAGCGGCTCGGGTGCG
Organism: Azospirillum sp. 51_20; assembly: GCA_963600185.1. GTDB lineage: Bacteria > Verrucomicrobiota > Kiritimatiellia > RFP12 > UBA1067 > UBA1067. The sequence goes on from CAVCAF010000007.1 coordinate 15,793, forward strand.
AGGTTCTCATTGTTAATAATGCGCTCGCCGTAGATATTCGTCCCTTTGCTGACCCTGCCAACCCAAGCGCGGCACTTCCCAAGAAGCCGTTTGACCCTTCGCAATATGAACTAGCTGAGGGCATGAAAGATGGCTACGGGGAATTAAAGGAATTAACCGCCCAGAACAACATCCCTTGGTGGGATGCGTTTGTGCCGTGTTATTCTTGGCTTTACGGCTCGGGGCTTCCGTTAGGCTATTATAGCCGCGACCGTGTGCATTCAAGTGAACTTGGTAAGCAAATTATCGGTCATGTAATGTTAAGTTACTTCCTCTCAGGGAAATAAAAGGAAGGCGAAAAGAGAATGTTAGAGGAACTTATAAACCAATTACCTTCGCTAGAAAGTTGCCGCGCCGCGATTGAGTCCGCCGCGGCACTTCTCGTCGATTGCTATAAGAAGGGCGGCAAGGTTCTAACCTGCGGTAATGGCGGGAGCGCGGCAGATTCTGAGCATATCTGCGGTGAATTGTTGAAACGCTTCCGCCGTCCGCGTCCGATTTCGCCTACTGTCGCGGCAAAACTCCCAAAAGAAGTCGCGGCAAAGCTTGAAGGGGGGCTCCCCGCCATCTCGCTTGTCTCAATGACAGGCATTCTAACTGCTTTCGCGAATGATGTGGGGTGGGAGACTGCTTTCGCCCAGCAAGTACTCGCGTTGGGGCATCCAGAAGATGTCCTTATTACACTTTCAACGAGTGGCAATAGCGCGAATTGTGTCGCGGCGGCTCAGACAATGAAGGCGATTGGAGGACACGTTATTGCGCTTACGGGCGCGGCAGAATCGGCACTTTCGCGGGTGGCGGATGTTACGATTCGCGTCCCTGCCCACGAAACCTACCGCGTCCAAGAGTTGCATTTACCCGTCTATCATTACCTCTGTGCATTCGTTGAAAAGGAGATGTTCCCATGAACGTACTAATTGGACTTGACATCGGCGGCACGAAATGCGCGGTCTCGGTCGGCAAGCGCATGGGCGAGGGCATTGAGATTCTCTCGCGTGAGGAGTTCCCTACGGCAGGCAAGCTTTGGCGCGAGGTGCTCGAGGCTTTTGCGGAGCGTATTGAATCGTGGCGCACGGCGCATTTAGAAGAATCTATTGCCGCGATAGGTGTTTCATGCGGAGGACCTCTCGATTCTGTTGCGGGACTCGTCCTTTCACCGCCCAACTTACCTGGCTGGGATCGCGTCCCTGTCGTAAAGTTTTTTACGGATCGCTTTAAGGTGCCTGTTGTCTTGCAAAATGACGCGAATGCCTGCGCTTTGGCGGAGTGGCAATTCGGTGCGGGGCGCGGCACGCGTAGCATGGTTTTCATGACTTTCGGGACGGGACTTGGCGCGGGTATCGTCATTGACGGCAAGATTTACGCGGGCGCAAATGATAATGCGGGCGAGATTGGGCATATTCGCCTCGCGCCGGCGGGTCCCGTCGGATACAACAAGGCGGGCAGTGCGGAAGGCTTTTGTTCGGGTTCCGGCATTGCGCGACTTGCGAAATTGCGCTTTGGGCTTGATATTACCGCGAAGGAACTTTTTAGCCGCGTGCGTGCTGGTGACGCGGAATGTACCTCCGTCTTTAAGGAGAGTGCAGAAAAGTTAGGTCTTCTTCTCGCATACACAATAGATATCTTGAACCCCGAAGTAATCTGCCTTGGGGGTGTCTTTATGCGCAATGCGGATCTCTTTTTGCCTATTATTAACCCAATAATTGAGAGTGAAGCCTTGCCGCTTGCCCGTGAGGTTTGTCGTATTTTGCCCGCGGGGCTTGGCGAGAATGTCGGCGACTTTGCCGCGCTCGCGCTTGCACTTTCGGCGACGAACGAATGAGTGCGCTTGAAAAGCACGCGGCGATTTGCTATAATGGTTTCAAATAGTTCAAGAAGAATCATCTAAAAGGTAATAGAAAGGCTAGATAGTAAGATGAGGTTAGTATCGACAGTATTTGCCGCGGCGGTAGTTTACTTGCCGCTCGCGTCTTTGGCACGCGAAGTGAAGTGCTTTAATGACGGATGGGAGTTTGCACGCGAAGGCGCGGCGTTTGCCCCTGTGGAAGTTCCGCATGACTGGGCAATTGCGGGTCCCTTTAATCCAGAAGGCGAACCGCGTTCGGGTAAGTTGCCGTGGAAGGGTGCGGGGCGGTATCGTAAGACAATTGTCCTTAAGGAGAAGCCCAAGGGGCGCGTCTTTATTGACTTTGATGGCATCCAAGCGCGGGCGACGGCATTCGTGAATGGCTACCCGAGTGGGCAGGGCGAGTACGGCTATTTGGGCTTTAGGGCGGATGCGACACCTTACTTAAAGGCGGGCACGAACACGATTGAAGTCGCTTGCGATACCCATAAACTCTCGTCACGGTGGTATCCGGGCGCGGGCATGTATCGTAAGGTTACATGGGTCGAGACGGACAATCTCTATTTTGAGGATGATTCGGTTCGCCTTGATACAGGCACAATTGTGGACGGCACGGCTCTCGCGACGCTTTCGGCGACGATTCAAAATCGCCTAGGCACGGAAACTCCTGTAAAAGTCGCGGCGAAGATATTTGACGCGCGCGGCACATGTGTTGCTGAGAGCAACCTTTGCCTTACGGTAGGCGCATGGCAATCGGCGACACCCCAATTCGCGCTTAAAGTGCCGCGGGTGGAGCGGTGGGAGATGAAGCGTAATCCCGCGCTTTATACACTAAAACTTGACCTAAGTTCCCCAAAAGGCTATACGGATTCACTCACGCGGCGCACGGGCTTTCGTACCTTTAAGTTTGACGCGGATAAGGGTTTCTTCTTGAATGGCAAGCGCGTCCAATTGAAGGGTGTTGATTTGCATTCCGATTTAGGACCTCTCGGTATGGCGTTTGATAAGGACGCTATGCGTCGCCAACTGGAGATTATGCTTGATATGGGCGCGAATGCCCTCAGAACTTCGCATAATCCCCCCGCACCCGAAGTCCTAGACCTTTGTGATGAACTTGGTATCTTCGTTTGGGACGAATGCTTTGATAAGTGGAACGAGACTTGCGGAATCGGCGACTCTCCTCTAGAGCCTTTCATTTCTAGGGGGCTTACGAAGCTTGTCCGCCGTGATAGGCTACATCCGTCTGTCTTTGTTTGGTCTATTGGAAACGAGATTACGGTTGGGCGTGCACAGCCACCAGGGCAGGAAGATTGGGCGGGGCATCCTTCGCTCGGCACTTCTGCGGAGCGTTGCGGACTTTTTCGTGAGGTGGTGCGTGCTGAGGATACGACGCGCGCGGTGGGCATTGGCAGTTGCTTCCCGAATGCCGCGTACCGCGGCGATTATGCGCCGCTCGATATAACAGGCTGGAATTACCGCGGCATGTATGTGGATGTTAAAAAGGCGTGCCCTAATCAGCCACTCCTTTATTCCGAGAGCGCGTCCGCACTTTCTGAGTTCGGCTTCTATTCCGAGAATATGCCGAAGGCGAAGGCGGATTATGCCGAGAGTGTCTTCTGCGTTGATTCCCGCGATAGGAATGCCGCGGCTTGGAGCGACATCCCTGACCGCGAGTTTGCACGCATGGAACGCGACCCCTATTGTGCAGGCGAGTTCGTCTGGACGGGTATTGACTACTTAGGCGAACCTTCACCCTATGGTGGCGGAAAGTTCAAGACGAAAGATTGTTCGCGCAGTTCCTACTTCGGCATTTGCGATTTGCTCGCCTTCCCGAAAGACCGCTATTGGCTCTATCGTGCGCACTGGAATCCGTCCGAGACGACGCTCCATCTTTCGCCCAGCCACTGGAACTTTAAGCCGGGCTTTAAGACGACGATCTACGCCTATTCGAATACACGCGAGGCGGAACTCTTCTTAAACGGACGCTCCCTCGGGCGGCGCACGAAAGACCCCAAGGCGGGGAAGGAAAGCGACTATTACTCCGTTTTGCCGCGCTACCGGCTTATTTGGGAGGATGTCGCGTGGGAACCCGGCGAACTTAAGGTCGTCTCTTATGCCGCGGACGGCTCAAAGGTCGCCGAGAAAGTTATCCGCACAGCGGGCGAACCCGTCCGCGTCGTTTTGACACCCGAGAAGCGGTACGGAGAGCTCTGCGTCGTTAAGGTGACACTGGCGGATAAGGACGGCAACTTCGTCCCGAACGATAATCGCCGCATTAGCTTCACGGCGAAGGATTGCGAGATTCGGGCAGTCGGCAACTCAAATCCGCGCGGATACGATAGTTTTAAGGAGACCTCCTCACATCCGCTTCATTTTGGGCGTGCGGGAGTCTATCTAAGGGTGAAGTCCGGCCAGAAAGCCCACTTACACGCTGAGGCGCAAGGTCTCGCCCCCGCCGACGCAACATTCTAACGCGCTCACTACAGGGCGCGTTCCTAAGCGAGAAAAGGGGCGCGACAAAGTGGCAAATTGGGCGCGGCAAAGTAGAAACAAGGTCGCGCTCAAGGAGGATCAAGGGAAAGTGTCCCGACGCTTTTCAAAAACCGTCCCGACACTTTTATAAAACCGTCGGGACACTTTTTCAAAACCGTCCCGACGCTTTTCCTTAGAGACGCTTGGACGCGACCTTGTTTGCGCTTGAGGGCGACCGTTTTGAGGCTTTATCGCTACTATTTTTACGCTTGCGCCGCGGCAGATTTGCGTTTTGTATTTACTGTGGGCGCAAGTTATGTTATAATAGTTAGCACTTACTAAGTGACTAGCGAATGGAGAGAAACGGTACAATAAACGAGGACTTAGACGCGTGTTTCTCGCGCGGCAGTTCTGCGTGCTCTAGAAGCGCGGAAAATGCCGCGCTAGCGCGTCCGTTTGCGTCCAAGCACCCCCCCCCCCCTATGTGAAATAAGCGCTCCTAGAGCCTCCCAAGGGGCTTCTCGTGGGCGTAATCTGTCTGCCTCTCTAAGTGCCGCGTCCGCGGCACTTCTTTGGGAGTTTCTGCGCTATACCTTAGTTGGGGGCATCGCTTTTCTCGTGGACTTTGGGGTGCTCGTTGTTACACAGGAGTTGGTTTTTAAGCACTTTGCCGCGGGGGTGTATTTCTCTACTGTTTGCGGATTCCTCGCGGGACTTGTCGTTAACTATATCCTTTCGCTCGTTTTCGTCTTTACTCAGGCAAAAAACCGTCGCAAGGGACGCTCCATTGGTGCGTTTCTTTGTTTTGGCATAATTGGTGCGCTGGGGCTTCTATGGACGGAGCTTGGGATGTGGCTTGGAGTCGCCGTCCTTCAATTTGATTATCGCTTTGTTAAGCTCTTCGTTACTGCCGCGGTGCTTCTTTGGAACTACCTCGGACGCAAACTCATCATCTTTAGATAGGAGAAGGATAGTATGGCTACAAGAGAAACTGCTAGCGGAAAGTCCGCTGTCGTGATTGGGGCGGGCCCCGCGGGGTTAAGTGCCGCGTACGAACTGCTTAGGCTCGACCCAACTTGGCAGATTACGGTTTTGGAGGAGTCTTCGTTTATTGGCGGTATCTCGCGCACCGTCGTCCATGGCGACTGCCGCATAGACATTGGCGGACACCGCTTTTTCTCTAAGTCGAAGGAAGTTAACGAACTTTGGACGCACCTTATGCCGCTTCAGGGTGCACCCGCTAAGGATGATATCTTACTAAATCGTGCCTGCCCTATTGCCGCGGAAGGTCCCGACCCAGAGAAGGTGGAGCGCGTCATGCTTCGCCGTCATAGGGTAAGTCGCATCTACTACCTGCGCCACTTCTTTGATTATCCAATTTCCATTAAGCTGGCGACTTTTGCCGCGATGGGGCTCGTGCGGACATGGAAGGCGGGCTGGAGTTACCTCTGGAGTGCGCTCGTAAAGCGTCCGGAGAAGTCGCTGGAGGACTTCTACATTAACCGTTTCGGACGCGTCCTCTATTCTATGTTCTTTGAGGATTATACCGAGAAACTCTGGGGCGTGCACCCCTCAAAAATCTCGCCCGAATGGGGTGCACAGCGCGTCAAAGGCCTTTCCCTTTGGAAGGCGCTTCTGAATGTGTTTCTTCCTAAAGGCGGTAAGCGGGAGACCTCGCTTATAGAGGAGTTTATGTATCCGAAGAAAGGCCCCGGACAGCTTTGGGAGGCGCTCGCGGAGGATTTGAGGGCGAAGGGCGTAGAAATCCGCATGGAAACCAAGGCGAGCGGGTTCGAAGTTGTAGGCGGCAGAATAAAAGCTGTACGTCTCAATAATGGCGCGGCAATTCCCTGCGACGCGGTGTTTTCGTCCATGCCCATTAAGGATCTAATTGCCGCGCTTCCCGATGTGCCAGAGAATGTCCGCCAGGTTGCGGAGGGACTCCCCTATCGCGACTTTATAACGGTTGGACTTAAAGTCGACCACCTCGCGATTAAGAATAAGACTCCCTTGAAAACTCTAAACGGACTCGTCCCCGACACATGGATTTATGTGCAGGAGCGCGATGTGCGTATGGGGCGCATCCAAATTTTCAATAACTGGAGTCCGTATATGGTGGATGATGTTACGCGGCATATTTGGATTGGGCTCGAGTATTTTTGTGCGGAAGGGGACGCGATGTGGGAGATGTCCGACGCGGCGTTTACGGACTTCGCCGTCGGGGAGTTGCGCAAGATAGGGGTGCTGGGGGCTGATACGCCCGTCCTTGATTCTGTGCGCATTCGGGTAAAGAAGGCGTATCCAGCCTACTTCGGCACATATGCCGCGTTTGGCGAGGTGCGCGCTTATCTCGATAGTCTTACCAATCTTTACTGCGTTGGGCGCAACGGACAGCACCGTTATAACAATATGGACCACTCCATGCTGTGCGGAATCGAAGCCGCCCGTGCCCTCGTTTCGGGTGCGGCAGATAAATCCGCTATTTGGAATGTTAATACAGAAGACTCATACCATGAAAGTAAGTAACACGAAATATCTCTTAATTGCCGCGCTCGTTCTTTTCGCACTATTTCAGATAGGTAGCGCCTGTTGCGGTTGTTTAGCCGGTCTCCCACAAGGGACTGACTTGCAGATGCGGCGCAATGAAATAATTTGTGCCCATCAGGGTATTAATTCTTTCCGCATCTGGAATAGGGAGCTTACCGTGCCGGGCTTTGTCCCATGGGGTCGCCCAGACAAGGAGAAGATTCAGTATAAGGAAGGGGACGCGAAAGTCCACGCCTATCCCGCTTGGCATACGACTATGTTTTGGTTCTATGGGTGGATAACCAAAGATAGGTGTATCGCGCTAATGTCCCTCATCTTTGGCGCTTGCCTTTTCTTTATTGTCCACGAAAGCCTGCGACTCGCTAAAGAACGATTTAAGCCGTATATCCTCGTTTCCGCCTTTGCGCTACTGTTAGTTGCCTATAATATCACTTCTTGTTTCTTTATGCTTAATTATGGCGTACTAATCCTTACTATGTTCTTTCTAATGAAGCGAGCATTGGAAAAGGATTACAATATCCTCGCGGGTGTCGCGTGGGCGATTATGATGATTAAACCGCAGGAGGGTCTCCTATTCTTTTGGCCACTCTTTTGGGGCAAGCGGTATGTTACAATTATTACCGCGGTAGTAATATGCCTCGCCGCAACATTTACAACTTCGCTCTTTGTCCATGAGTCCGTAATAGACCTTATCTTGCAAGTCCCCGAGATTGGTCGCCCCTATGGGTCGGGTATCGTGATGAGCCGTTTTATTAGACCGCTTATGGGGGAAAGTGTGTTTATACTCTTACCCGCGTTCTTTTTTGTTTTCGTGGGCTTCGGGACTTGGCTACTGCGGAAAAGCGATGACTTCCTTATCCGTTGTGCCCCCGTCGCTTTCGCTGTGCCACTTTGGACATATAGTAGTGGCGCGGCTTCGGTTAATCTTCTACCCGTCTTTATCTTGCTTATTGGTAGAGCCTTAACCCTACATAAGCTGGATACTTTAACGCTCCTCGGGTGCCTTTATTTCTTCTTTATGATTTGTATGCACGGCTTTTATGTACCCGTCGCCATGGGACTTTATGGCACAGCGGGGAACGGATGGATCTGGTATCTCTTCGTTTATATTTGCTACGCTTTGCTGTTCGCAATGTCCGTAGAGTTTCTGCGCATTTATAGACGCGGACTCATAAGGTCTTAAGGCAGGCTTCCGTTTTGTATTTACTGTGGGCGCAAGTTATGTTATAATAGTTAGCACTTACTAAGTGACTAGCGAATGGAGAGAAACGGTACACTAAACGAGGACTTAGACGCGCGTTTTTCGCGCGGCAGTTCTGCGTGCCCTAGAAGCGCGGAAAATGCCGCGCTAGCGCGTCCGTTCGCGTCCAAGTACCCCCCCCCCCTATGTGAAATAAGCGCGCCTAGAGCCTCCCAAGGGGCTTCTCGTGGGTGCTACGCGGCTTGTCTTAATAACCTCCTCACAATAGTCGTCCCCGTGAAGAACGAGGCACGGAATCTCCCCGACTGCCTTGAGAGCCTGCTGGGTTTTACCCATGTGGTTATTGTCGACTCAGGCTCCACGGACACCACTGCCGCGATCGCGGCAGAAAATGGACGCGAGGTCATCCAGTTCGTTTGGGATGGCAAGTTCCCCAAGAAGCGCAATTGGGTACTGGAGAACTATCCGTTCCGCACGCCTTGGGCGATGTTTCTAGACGCGGATGAACGTCTTACGCCTGCTTTTATTAATGAACTTGCACAGTTTTTGGCTTCCGATAAAGCGCGGCACTTTGATGTGATTCGGTGTGCCTATAATAATTGGTTCGCGGGACGGATGCTACGGCACGGCGACCCCATGCGTAAAACGGCAATTGTCCGTGTAGGTGCCGCGGAATATGAGAAGATAGACGAGGATCATTGGTCTACGCTAGATATGGAAGTTCATGAACACCTGCAACCCAAGCGAGAAGGGGCTTGTTATGAGATTAAGGCGCGGCTAGAACATCATGATAAGCGGTCTCTTGAAAGTCATTGGCAGAAGCATATAGAATATGCGAATTGGGAATCCGCCCGCTACCAGCAACTTAGAACGCACCTAAAACCCTCTCCGCGGCAAACTACAACCCCTAGACGAGAAAAGCAGTGCGCTCCGCGGCAAAATTCGTCCTTAACCCCGCGGCAAAAGATAAAATATGCCTGCCTCACCAAGCCTTGGATGGCTCTAGCCTATTTTATTGTGTGCTATTTTGTAAAGTTAGGCTTTCTTGATGGATGTGCAGGCTTCCGCTTTGCACAGCTTAAATATCGGTACTTCCGCCTCGTACGGACAAAGATTTTAGAAGGTAATCATTTATAAGGTTAGATAATCATGGGTAAGATCCTCGCATTCTTTCGTAATTTAATCGTGTTCTTTAAGCACCAACGAGTTTATTCAGGCGGATCAAGAAGAACACGACAAAATCATGCACAATCCCGAGAAGTGATGCGGTTCTGCCTCGGGCAGAAAATAGAGACACTGTCTCGGGGTGGGCGAGACAGTATCTCAGGGTGCCTGAGACAGTATGTCGGGGTGCCTGAGACGGCGACCCAGGGTGGCAGAGTTTGCAACTCTACTCTAAACTGCCGCGGTAAGCCCCCTAAAACCACCCCAACTGCCGCGGTAAGCCCCCTAAAATCATCTAAACTGCCGCGGTGCGCCTTCTAAAACACCCTAAAGTGCCCCCTTAAGAGCCGCGTAGCGAGGTTAGGTTCCGCGGCAGAAATGCCGCGGTATACCCAAACCCCCTCCAAAACCCCGACGCGGCACAACCCAAAAAACTCAAAATACGCGTCGTTTCTTTAACTTATAGAACTTTTTTAAGAAAATGTAAATTTCTGCTTGCGTCGGCACCGTCAAATATGCTATAATATGCACTCGTTCGCCCGATTGAGGGTTGAACATTGATCTTTGAGAAGTGAATGCTTGAGACGTTGCTCTTCTAGTTTTGTTCGCGCGAGCGAACCTTCGGAAGAGAAACGAAATAACAGTAAATGTTTGTGTGAGGAGCTTAACAAATTCTTTTTTCTGAGAGTTTGAT
>CAVCAF010000008.1:0-8032 GCA_963600185.1 Azospirillum sp. 51_20
TCTCTAAGCCTATAGACCGCGGTCTCTTGAAGGCGAGCCAGTAAGAGGGGGTAGGTGGGGTACTGGGGCGGGGGCGGCGAGAGGCTGGGGCGGGGCGTTTCCGCCCCGAAACCTAACGTCTCGGACACGCTCGGCGCGGCACTTTGTGGCGGTTTAGAGAGGGGTTAATCTCGCCCGCCGCGGCAGTTTGGCGGGGTGGATTGAAAATACCCCCTTCACAAGGCGGGGGAGATATGGTATAATATAACCCAAACACTTGACAAAGTGCAGTCGGGTGAATTGTAGACTGGAGCAGTATGGCTAGAGTTAAGAAAGCGGCGAAAGCGGCAGAAAAAGATTCTAAGGTAAAGAAAACGTCCAAAAAACGCGGCAAGGCGGCATCTGCCGCGCCGGTTGAGGAAGTTGTCGACGACGCGCCTTTTGAGACAACCGATGAAGATCAAGACGCGGATATGCCAATTGATATTGGCGACGATGATATGCCGTCCGACCTAGATGTCGAACGCGAGGCGGCGAATCTTGACGCGGATAAACTCGCGGCAGAAGTTGAGTCCCAGGAAAATGGTGAGCATGAGGATGATGACGATATTGACGGGGTTGACTTTGACCCGATGTTGCTATCGTCCTTCATGCCCGATGATGATGCTGACGCGGATAACATTCTGCCTTCCATGGAAGGTCTCTCGGTTCTGCGTGACCAGGAGTTGAACGAAGTTATCAACGAAGTTAAGCACCGTGCGGAGTCCCAGGGCGGCTACATTACCTTTGAAGAGCTTAACCAGATCTTGCCGCAGGCGATTGTTGATACTTTGCAGACTGAGCGGTATCTCTCGATGTTCGAGCAGCTCGGCGTGCATATCCTGAGCGAGGAAAATGTCAAGAACTGGCTCGAGAAGAAGACGCTCGCGGACGAAAGAAGCCACACCCCCGACAATGACGACCCTATCCGTATGTACCTTCACCAGATGGGGCAGGTCAACTTGCTTTCGCGCGATGAGGAGATGTCCCTTTGTAAGGTAATTGAGAACTCCGAGAAGGTCGTGCGCGATATCTTTAACCGCTACCTCTTCGTGCCGCCGATGTACGCGAGCCTCCTTGATAAGCTCGAGAACCAGACGGAGCGCTTCGACCGGATTGTATCCGATAAGTATGAACAGAAGCGCGACGCGTATATGGCGGAAATCCCGCGCCTGCGGCAGGAAATCCGTGATGTTGAGAAGCGGATGAAGGACGCGATTAGCAAGTACCAGACGGTGTGCGCGAACCCGAAATCCACGCCCGCGGCGAAGCGGGGTGCGGAAAAGACGCTTGAGAATGCGCGCGCGGCACTTCGCGTTTGCTATGACGACTTGAACTTCAAGCAGAAGGTGCTGGAGCAACTTTGCAGTGACATTGAAGAGCGCCTCTTCTTGCCGTATAAGGGGCTCGTCCGTCAGAACTCGGAGCTGATTCAGCAGAAGCCTTCCAAGAAGCGTGATAAGGAACTCGCGCTTTTGCATGAGAAGATGGCGTCTTTTGAGGCGCGGTTCGGCGTGTCGCCCGAGGAGTTTATGACTTCCTTCGACGAACTCCGTAAGGCCATGAAAGAGGGACAGAAGGCGCGCACGAAGATGGTCGAGGCGAACCTCCGACTCGTCATTTCTATCGTCAAAAAGTATATGAATCGCGGCATGAGCTTTCTTGACCTCATCCAAGAGGGCAACACGGGGCTTATGAAGGCGGTAGAAAAGTTCGAATATACCCGCGGCTACAAATTTTCAACGTATGCGACATGGTGGATACGCCAGGCGGCTACCCGCGCTATTGCGGACCAAGCCCGCACGATCCGTATCCCCGTGCACATGATTGAGACTATTAACCGCCTTATGCGTACGAATAAGAAGCTCTCGCAAAGCCTTGGTCGCGAAGCGACTGAGGCGGAACTCGCGAGTGCGCTTGGTACGACGGTTGAGCAGGTTAGGACGGTGCGTCGCATGGCGCAACAGCCTATTTCGCTACAATCTAAGGTAGGTGATAACGATGACGCCCATTATGGCGACTTCATCCCGGACTCCTCCAGTGAGAATCCGTATGAAGTCACCGAGGGGCACTTGTTAAAGGAGCGACTCCGCGAGATTCTCGGCACGCTTTCTGACCGTGAGCGCCAAGTTGTTGATTTGCGCTTTGGGTTGTCAGACGGCTATAGCCGCACGCTCGAAGAAGTGGGTCGCCTCTTTAACGTGACGCGCGAACGCATCCGCCAAATTGAGGCGAAGGCGCTTCGCAAACTCCGCCATCCGAGCCGGATGAAGACGCTCGGAGACTTTAGGCTCGCCTAAAGGTTGTAATTAAGATAATTAAGAGAAATAGTAAGAAAGAGAGTAATTATGTGTATTAATCAGGTTTTTGACCTGCTTACAAAAGGAGAGACCCGCTGCGCGGCGATTACGATCGCAGTCGTGGCCTTTGTTCTAGGCGCAGTGATTAGTGCGATTCTGGCGAAACTCGCGTGCCGCGGTAAGAAGGGTTCTTGCTGCAAGGGCGGCGCAAAGCGTCCCGAAGGGCGTTTCGGTGACCCGCGCAATGCCGCGCGTAAGCCGCGTCCCCAACGCTTTGAGCGTCGCCACCCCGCCCCCGCGGACGGCTCAGTTGAGATTTATGTCGGCAACTTGAGCTATGAGACGACCGAGGAAGCCTTGCGCGCCGCGTTTGAGGCGCATGGTAAGGTTTCGATGATTCGCCTTATTACCAATCGCTATAACGGTAAGTCCAAGGGCTTCGGCTTTGTGCAGATGCCCAACCGTGCGGAAGCCGAGGCGGCTATCGCGGCGTTGAATGATTCTGAGATTGACGGACGCAAGATGAAGTGCAACGAAGCACGCAATCTTATCTAACTTAATTAAATAGGCGAGGGGGCAACTATGAGCAAGGCGTTAGTACCACTAGTGGACGGTTTTGAAGAGATTGAGGCTGTTACTGTGATAGATGTCTTGCGCCGCGGCGGTATAGAAGTTATAACCGCCGCGATGACCTCCTCGCTTGAAGTTATGGGTGCGCACGGTATGGTTCTACATGCCGATGCCACTTTCGCGGAAGTTGGTGCCGCGGAATATGAGGTAATTGTTCTCCCGGGTGGACCTGGCACAAGCAAACTCCGCACAAATGAAGCTCTCCTTGAGCGTCTACGCGAACAAAGGGCAGATAATCGCCTTATCGCGGCAGTTTGTGCGGCACCGCTCGTACTAATGGATGCGGGGGTTCTCGAGCCTGGGCAGCATGTCACATGCTACCCGACTTGTGAAGTAGAACTCGACCGCTCCCGCGCGGCAGTCCCCGTCGTGGAAGATGGACTTATCATTACGGGGCAGGCACCGGGCGCGGCACTTCTTTTCGCGCTTATTGTGTTAAAGACGCTGGCGGGTGAGGATGCCGCGCGGCGCGTGGCGAATGGACTTGTCACACGCATTTTCTAAGTTAGGCGTACTCTTTTGTGCGCTCCCTCTGCTGGCCTTCGCAAAAACGGAGGTCAGTTTCCTTTTCTCTTATGACCCTGACCACCCCGAGGAACCCGCTACGCGGCGAATTGTTGAGTTGGCGCGGGCGACCCCCGAACTTGAACCCGTTAAGTGGGGAGGTCTAACGCTACCTGGTGCGGGGGGACGCGCTACATTCATGTTGGCTCTCGCGGGCGGTACTGCCCCCGATATTTATAAGGCTTGGTTTCATATCCTTCGCCATGATGCCGATGAGGGATTTGTTTATCCGCTTGATGAGTGGCTTTCTGCCGATTCAACGAACACAACAAGCGCGGCATTTGCGCTCTGGGATAGGGTTCGGGTTAAAGACGGGCACATCCTCGCGCTCCCGACCCCCGGCATCGCCTATTATGGACTCGTCTATCGTAAGGACCTCGTTTCTGCCGCGGGACTCGACCCCGAGAAGCCGCCGCGCACATGGTCCGCTTTTCGGGATTGGTGCTTAAAGTTAACGCGTCCTGGATGCCGTGCGTTCGCGATTGAGAATCGTCCGTGGGGCTTTCTCCCATGGGTTCAGTCTGCTGGCGGGGATGTTATACGCGTAAAGCCCGATGGATCGGGAGAGGCATGTTTTGATTCGCCTGCCGCGATTCGTGCCGCGGAGTTTTTGCAGGGACTCGTCCGTGAAGGTGTCGTGAGGGGACTGCCAACTCTGTCGCTCGCGGATGAAGTTGGGCGACTCTTTACGGCGGGCGAAATTGCGTGCGTTTTTGGCGGCGAAGATCTTGTGCGGCGGCTAACGGAAACGCTCAATATGCCGCCTGAGACAATTGGTATTATGCCTTTCCCCGCGGCAGATGAGGGGGGCGTACGCGTCCTTCAGGCGCATAAGCATTTTTACGCGATGAGTGAAAGTGCGGGGCACCGTCCTAAGTCGGAACGCGACCTTATCTTTAAGTGTTTACAAGCCCTCGCCTCGCCTGAACTCGCCGATGAAGATATCCGCCGCAATGTCGCGGAGGGACGCGGCATGTGGTGTAACCCCGCCGACCTTAAGCGACTAGGTTTTACGCGAGAACTTGAGACTATCCCCTCGGGCATTCGCGAGATGTATGCTGATTTGACAGAGGGACGCATAAAAGCGGCGACAGAACCTTGGGTTGGTTTTTGGCAAGGCGCGAGTGACCTCGTCCAGCGGCGTTTTTTGGGAATTCTCCTCTCGGACGCGGGCAAAGATATGGACTGTGCCGCCGCGCTAAAGTCTATTACGGTAGATGCCAATCGCGGACTTATGTTTGAGGGCGATAAAGGGCGCATAGAAAAGGCGCGTCCCTATGCACGGATTATCCTCGGGGCATTCTTGTTTTGTTCCGTTATTGCCGCCGCACTAATAGTCCGCAATCGCCGTTCGTCTAAACGAAAGGTTGCGGAAGAAAAACCGCGGCACTTCGCATGGACACCTTGGATCTTTCTTTTGCCTGCGCTACTCTCAATACTTCTCTGGAGTTACTATCCGCTTATCCGCGGCGCTTTTATGGCGTTTCAGGATTATAAGATTGTGGGTGCGCCGACTTGGGCGGGACTTGATAACTTTATCCGTGTGGCGACGGATGCGACCTTTTGGATGGCGTGGCTACGGACTTTTGAATATGTCGCGATTACGCTTATCCTTGGCTTCCTCTTGCCTGTTTTCCTCGCGGTTGGACTTTGTGAAATACCTCGCGGACGCGTCTTCTTTCGGTTTCTTTATTTCTTGCCGCACCTCACGAGTGCGCTAGTCGTTACGCTTTTGTGGAAGTTGATGTTTGACCCAACAGAAAACGGACTTCTTAACCGCATTGTGATGTCCCTTGGTGGGGCGCGGCAAGCATGGTTGCAAGATCCTTCCCTCGCGATGGTGTGTTGTATCTTGCCAGGCGTCTGGGCAGGCGCGGGGATGGCTTCGCTTATTTATATTGCCGCGCTTGAATCTTTGCCGCGTGATTATTATGAGGCGGCGGCAATGGATGGCGCGGGTATTTTCGCGCGCTTTCGCCATGTGACATTTCCCCAACTTGCGCCCTTGATGGTTATTAACTTCGTAGGCGCGTTTATTGCCGCTTTCCAGGGAATGGGTTCCATCTTTCTTTTGACTTTTGGTGGGCCAGGTGACGCGACGCAGGTTCTTTCGCTCCAGATTTGGAAGGAGGCGTACAATAATTTACGCTTCTCTACGGCAACAACCATGGCTTGGTTCTTGGGTGTTGCGCTCATTGGTTTTACTTATTTACAAATACGATTCCTGCGGCGCGTTGAATTTCGTCAAGCAGCAATACGCTAAGTATGGTATAATATAGTCTAATGCTACACGATTTATCGATATCGAGTTGGAAGTTTTTCCGTGCGGGCAAGGGCCTCTCTTTCCGCACAGGGCAGTATTTTGGTGAGGCGGCACTCATTGGCGTACTCACGGGTTTTGTCGTTGTTGGCTTTCGGTACATGATAGACTTTGGGACGCGTTATCTCTCGGGTGCATTTGTGGATAGCGCCGCCGAACAGAGTATCCCTGACTTCGCCTATCTCGCGCGGCAGTTTTCGCCCGAATCATTCGCGAATCCGTCGCGCTGGGTCATGCTTTTCTTGCCAGCTCTCGGGGCTTTACTCGGGTATTTGCTGATACGGCGCTTTTCAAAGTTAGAGAATGCACGCGGCACGGATAGTGCCGTACGCGCCTACCATCAGCGCGGCGGATATGTAACAGGCACGGTAATTCCCGTAAAGTCGGTTGCCTCGGTATTGACGGTCGCGAGTGGAGGTTCGGCGGGTTATGAAGGGCCTGTTACTTTATTAGGCGCGGCAGTGGGCAGTGTTGTCGCGCGAAAATGTAATTTAACACTTCGTGCGCGGCGCATTCTTATGGCGGCGGGTCTTGCCGCGGGTATTGCCGCGCTCTTTCAAGCACCGCTCGCGGGTGCTATTTTTGGTTTTGAAATCTTCTATTCCTCTAGCGACATAGAATATGAAACGGTGCTCCCTTGCTTTGTTGCCGCCGCCCTCAGTTACACCATTTACGCGTGGTTCTTTGGTTGGGGGTCGCTCTTTACGCTTTCGCCCAACAATGTTTATGAGACGGGGCTTGTGCTAGTACCCTATTTCATCCTTGCCATTATAATTACATTTGCCGCGCGGTTCTATATTAGCTTCTTTCGTGCAACCGAGAAACACTTTGGCGATAGTCCTTTACCTGGGACGCTTAAAGTCGTTATTGGCGGACTTGTTACGGGGCTCATCGGCTTCTTCTTACCGGACATCCTGGGGCCCAGTTATTCGCTTATCGTTGCCGCGTTTCAACTTGAACCTGCCGCGCTGGCTGAGGCTTCCGTCCTAAAAATGGCGCTCGCCTTCTTCCTTTTCTTTGTTTTAAAGGTAATTGCGACTTCCTTCACGGTAGGTTCGGGCGGCTCAGGGGGCGTATTCGCGCCAGCTCTCGTTTGTGGGGGCGCGATTGGCGCGGCGACGGGGCTCCTTTTCTCATCCTTCCTACCCGCCTCATTCTGTGTGCAACCTGCCGCGTTTGCGCTGGTGGGCATGGCGGGATTTGTCGCCTCAGCTATCCGTATTCCTATGGCGGCGATTGTGATTGTCGCGGAAATCTCGGGCAACCACCAATTGCTACTGCCCGCGATGTGGGTCTGCGGAATAAGTTTTTGGCTCAATAATGGCTGGTCGCTTTATCGTAGTCAAGTACATTCACGCGAATCGTCGCCTGTCCATGTTCAATAATGTGAAATTATGAAAACGCTCTATATCTACGGTCCACCCGCGAGCGGAAAGTCCACGCTCGCCCGCAAACTTTCCCGCGATTGGGGACGCATGAGTCTTGACTTAGACACGGAAATTGTCCGTCGCCAAGGTCGCACAATTCCAGAGATATTTGCCGCGGAAGGCGAGGCAGGTTTTCGGCGGATAGAGCGCGAAACACTTGAGAGTACCTCCGCGCCCATAATCGCGCTTGGGGGCGGCACATTACTTGACCCCGCCTGCCGCGCATATGCCGAGAAGAACGGTTTTGTTGTGGTACTGGATGTGGATGATGAAACGCTTGCTAAGCGTGTTGCCGCGGCAAAGGGGACGCGTCCATTGGGCGATAAGGCGGTGGAACGCCGTGCACATTATGCGTCATTTCCGCACCATGTGGACGCGGATACCCGCATTATTCTGCCGCGTCCCTTGCGCGGCGCTATTACCCCGCCTGTTTCTAAATCGCATCTTCACCGCCTTTTAATTGCGGAGTTTTTGGCTGGGGGCGATGTTTCGCGTTTGGGCGACCCACTTTCTGAGGCGGCGGATCTTGCCGCTACACGCCGATGCATTGCCGCGCTTTCCGCGGCACGGACGGCGGGGCTCCCTACGGCTACACTAGACTGTGGCGAGAGCGGTTCAACCCTGCGCTTTTTTGCTCCACTCGCTGCCGCGCTGGGGATTAAGGCGACCTATATTCGCCGCGGACGCCTCGCGGAGCGTCCGATGATTACTTATGATAATCTCAAGCCTGGACTTCAGGAATTACGCGGCGATATTTCTAGCCAGTTTGTGAC
>CAVCAF010000008.1:8898-25130 GCA_963600185.1 Azospirillum sp. 51_20
ACCCTAACGCACAAAACATTGGCGCGGTGAATACGGTTGTCTTTGGTGCGGACGGTCTCAAGCGCGGCTATAATACCGATATGGACGGCATAAAAGAAGCGCTCATCGCTTTCGTCGGCAAGAAGTCCTTTAAGGGGCTCTCCGTTATTTTGCTGGGGGCGGGGGGCGCGGCGAAAGCTGTCGCCCAGGCACTTGAGGTCTTGGGTGCGCGGGTTAAGATACTGAACCGCACCTATGAAAAGGCGGTGGCGCTCGCCGAGAAGCATGGCTTTGAGGTAATTCGTGAAATGGAGACGGCGGATCTTGTCGTAAACGCGACGAATCAGGATCCTATCCCCGACTTTGCTTTCACGGGCAAGGAGTTAGTTTACGACCTTGTTTATGTACCTGAAGAGACTCCGCTAATCGTGCACGCGAAGGCGGCGGGTTGCCGCACGGAAAACGGCTTTTCTATGTTGCAGGCTCAGGCGAAGCGGCAATTGGAACTATTTTGTAATTAAGGAGTTTTGACTATGACACAACTTGAGGCGGCGCGCGCGGGAATTATTACGGAAGCGATGCGCACGGTGGCGGCGGATGAAGGGCTAACGCCCGAGGAAGTCCGCGCGGCAGTTGCGAGCGGCAAGGCGGTTATCCCGCTTAATGTCAACCATAAGAATGTCCACCCGATGGGTGTCGGGCGCATGTTCCGCACGAAAGTAAACGCGAACTTGGGGCGCTCGCCCACTTGTTCGGGTAAGGGCGACGAACTAGATAAGCTCGCGATTGCCCTTAAGGCGGGGGCGGACTTTGTGATGGATCTCTCGGTAGGTGCAGAGATTACCGCGATCCGTCAAGGCATGCTCGACGCGACAACTGTGCCTCTAGGTACGGTGCCCGTCTATGAAACCCTGTCGCGTGCACCGGGGGACATCCCCGTTATGGACCCCGACCTGCTTCTGCATGTCATTGAGGAACAGGCTAAGCAGGGCGTGGACTTCATGACGCTTCATGCGGGACTCTTGCTGAAGCATATCCCACTCGCCAAGAAGCGCGTAATGGGTATCGTCTCACGCGGCGGTGCGATTATGGCGGAATGGATGCAGAACAACAACGCGGAGAATCCCCTTTATACGCGCTGGGATGAGGTCTGCGCAATTCTGCGGCAGTATGATGTAACTGTGTCGCTGGGGGACGGACTGCGTTCGGGGTGCTTGGCGGACGCGAGCGACGCGGCACAATTTGGGGAACTATCCGTCTTAGGCGAACTCGTAAAGCGCACGCGTGCGGCGGGTGTGCAAGTTATGGTCGAGGGCCCGGGACACATTCCGTTTAATGAAGTCCAAATGAATATGGCGATGGAGCAGGAACTCTGCGACGGGGCACCGTTCTATGTGCTGGGGCCCATCGTCATTGATATTGCGCCCGGCTATGACCATATCGTCTCGGCGATTGGGGCAACTGCCGCGGCGACTTATGGTGCGTCGCTACTTTGTTATGTGACACCTTCGGAGCATTTGGGGCTCCCGAACGCACAAGAAGTGCATGAGGGGATGATCGCGTATAAGATCGCGGCACATGCGGGCGATGTGGCACGCGGGTTAAAGGGCGCGGCAGATCAGGACTTAGCCATGGCGAAAGCGCGGCGTGCCTTTAATTGGGAATCACAATTTAAGTGCGCACTCGACCCCGAACACGCCCGCAAGCGTTGGCAAGCGACGCGTGCCGAGGGCGACCGTGAGAAGGGCGGCGAGGACTATTGTTCTATGTGCGGTAAGGCATTCTGCGCCGTACGCACCTCCCGTCGCATTATGGGCATAGGGCAATAAACCTATGCCGCGGGGGCTCGGATAGGGACTCTACTACCTAGCCTTACTTAGTCTATTGTTAGCCCTTACTAGGGCTTGTACAGGGGGATGCGCATCTCGCCTTCAAGAGACCGCGGTCTCAGCACCTTGAGACCGCGGTCTGTCGACCCTGAGACCGCGGTCTCTTGCCCGATAGACCGCGGTCTCCAAGCCAATAGACCGCGGTCTCTCACCCTTGAGACCGCGGTCTCTTAAAGGTCTGCCAGTAGGGCACTCCTCTCGTCCTACTGGGCCGCGGCACTTGAGACGCTTGAACACCTAGAACGGCTGGGTAGTGAAGCCCCCCGCACCCCCCGCGATGGCAGGGTTCCCGCGGCGAAATCCCGCCCTTGAGCGGCAGGGCAAATGGGGCAACCCCGCCCTACGATAGGTCGACATATTTCGCGACTTAGTGCAGATTTTACACCATTTGGGCGCGAGATATGGTATAATATTAGTAGATGATTGAGTACAATAAAGAGTTCTTTGACCGCGACTATTCGGCGCGCGAGGCGTATGGTAGACTTTGGCAGTCGGCTAAGCGTTACCGCTTTAGAATTATCGTTGGTGTTGTGTGCGGCATGTTGACGGCAGGGACGCTTGTCCCGCTCTTTCAGGCGGTGCAACCCGCGCTGGAGAAGGTTAGTGTCGTCCAAGATGTGAAGGCGGAGTTCGCGTCCGATGAGGCGCCGGCAAGTGCCGCGTCCGCGGCACCGCTTAAGGTGCCGAGCGGCATGAAAGCGCCCGACACGAACCTGCCCTCGTGGTATCCGAAAGCCGAGAAACTCGCGCAGAAGCTCGGCATAAACCTCACGAGCGAGGATGGTTCGGTTGGGGGTGCGCTCGCGTTTCTCGCGATTATCGTTATCCCGATCGTCGCCTTGGTGCGGCTTGGGCTCGTCTTTCTAAACCAATACTGCCTAACTTGGGCAGGCTCGAAGGTCGTCGCGGATATTCGTGTTGAGCTCCTGGAGCACATCCAGCGGCAGTCCCTCCAGTTCTTTGGGCGCATAGATGTCGGGATGCTAATGTCGCGTGCGACGGGCGACCCCGCGCAAGTGCAACAAATTATCCAAGTGACCCTCGCCCAATTGGCGCGTGCGCCGTTTGAGATTATTGTCTCAATCGCGTTCGTCGTTTATTTTGCGGTCGCCAATCACATGCTCGTCACGCTCGCGCTAATCGTAATTGGCTTCCCGATGTTCATGTTGCCCGTTATCTTTATTGGCAAGAAGATTCGTAAGTGGTCCAAGCGCGCAATGGAACGCGGCTCGGTTGTCGGCTCAAAGATACACGAGCTCCTTACCTGCATTCGCGTTATTAAGGCGTATAATACGGAAGACTTTGAGAACGAGAACTATGAGACGGTCAACCGCAACCTCTTAAAGACGACTTTGCGTGCGGTGCGTGTCGGGCTTTTGGTAGGGCCTACCGTTGAAACGGTGGGCATCTTCCTCATCTGCATTTTCGTCGTTTACTGCTTCGTCGCGCATGTTTCGCTCGCGATGGTGGTGCCAATGCTCGCGCCGCTACTTATAATCTATAAGCCCCTAAAGCAAGTCGCGAGTCTGCAAGTGCAAATAGAGACGGGGACGGCGAGTTTGGCGCGTATCTATTCGCTCCTTGACTTGCATATGGAGTTGCCCCAAGCGGCGCATCCAATTAAGAAGACGACCTTTGATAAGGAGATTGTTTTTGAGGATGTGTCGTTTAAGTATGAAACTGCCGCGGAGGACGCGGTGCGGCATGCGTCCTTCACGGTGCTCCGCGGCAAAGTTGTCGCGGTCGTCGGTTCCACGGGTTCGGGTAAGTCGACGATGAGTGGACTTCTCGCGCGCTTCTTTGATCCGCGCGAGGGACGCATTACGATGGACGGCGTAGACCTTCGTGATTTGGAAGTTTCGAGCCTACGGAACTTGATAGGCTCGGTTCAGCAGGAGACAATCCTATTTAATGAGTCGGTTGAGTTCAACATCCGTTATGGCTCACCGCACGCGACCCATGAGGAAGTCGTCGCCGCGGCAAAACTCGCCAATGCCCACGACTTTATCATGGCGCAACCAGGCGGCTACGACCGCAATGTGGGCGAGAAGGGGTTCGCGCTTTCGGGTGGCGAGCGCCAACGCATAGCGATTGCCCGCGCGATCTTGAAGAATCCGCCCATACTCGTTCTCGATGAGGCGACGAGTGCCTTGGATACGGTGACGGAACACTTGGTGCAGGATGCGCTCAATAACCTTATGACGAACCGCACGACCTTCGCGATTGCCCATCGCCTCTCGACGATTCGCAATGCGGATCTTATCCTCGTTATGGAACATGGCGAGATAAAGGAGCGCGGCACCCATGCGGAGCTCTACGCGAAAGGCGGCATTTACCGCAAGCTCTGTGACATTCAAGGAGAAGCGGCTTAATGACGGCGGATGTTATAGTTGTTGGCGCAGGCATTTGGGGCTGTACCGTCGCACGGCTTTTGGCGGCGCATGGTAAGCGCGTGCAAATTATTGAGAAGCGCCCCGTCGTGGGCGGAAACTGCCGCGCCGAAATTGACCCCGAGACGGGTATTGAGGTGCATACTTACGGCTCGCATATCTTCCATACCTCCGATGCGCGTGTGTGGCACTTCTTAAATCAATTTACTACCTTTAATGGCTATAATCATAAGGTTCTCGCGCGGCATAAGGGGCGCACTTACTTTTTGCCGCTGGGGCTAACGCTTATAAATGAGTTCTATGGGGTTAACCTCGAGCCGAAGGAGGTGCCCAGTTTTATCGCGGCAAAAGTTGGGGCGACCCCCGAAGTGCCGCGGAACTTTGAAGAGCAGGCTATCCGTTTTATCGGACCCGACCTCTACGCAGCATTTATTAAGGAATATACCCGTAAGCAGTGGAATCGCGACCCGAAGGAGTTGCCCGCGGAAATTATCCGCCGCTTGCCTGTGCGCGCTTCGTACGATGTAAACTACTTTAACGACCCCTACCAAGGCATACCGTCCGACGGATACAATGCGCTTTTTGAACGGATGCTGAATCATGCGAATATAGAGGTGCGGCTTAATGAGGAGTTTACGCTCCCTAGCGAGATGACTATTCCCGTCTATAGTTCCGCGCCAATTGACGCACTCTTTGGGTATAAGTTCGGGGCACTTAGCTGGCGAAGTTTGCGGTTTGAGACGCAGCGCCTTCCGCTCGCGGACTTCCAAGGGACAAGCGTCGTTAATTATGTCGATAGCGATGTCGCATGGACGCGTATACACGAGTTTAAGCACTACCATCCCGAGGATACCGCGGCCATGCAAGCGGCAACGACCATCATCTCAAGGGAGTATCCTGCTGATTGGCAACGGGGGGACGAACCGTATTATCCGCTAGAAACGCCCGAAACCGCGGCACAATTGGCGAATTATCGTGCGGAAGCGGCGAAATATCCGAAGTTAGTCGTTGGCGGACGCCTCGGTGCGTTTAAATACTATGATATGGATAAGGCGGTCGCCACCGCGTTCGCGGCAGTTTATGAGGAGAGGAACAAATGAATAAAAGGTGTATTGTGACGGGCGGCGCGGGGTTTATTGGCTCGGCACTTGTGCGTTTGCTCCTAAAGGAGACTGAGGCGACGGTGCTTGTCGTCGACAAGTTGACCTACGCGGGCGTACCTGAAAGTCTAAAGGAAGTTGGGCTTATCCCAGAGACCCTCGCCTCGACAAATCCGCGGCTATCCTTCCTTAAGGCGGATATTTGTGACGCGGCGGCAATGGATAAGGCGTTTACGGACTTTAAACCCGACACAATCTTCCATTTGGCGGCGGAGTCCCATGTGGATCGCTCCATTGATGGACCTGGCGAGTTTATCCGAACGAACATAACCGGTACGGCAACCCTCCTACAGTCCGCACTAAGTTATTGGCGCAAACTTGATGAAAAAGCGCGGAAAGCCTTCCGTTTTCAACATATTTCTACGGACGAAGTGTATGGCACTCTAGGCGCGACGGGCTATTTTACGGAAAAGACCCCCTATTCCCCCCATTCACCCTATTCCGCGTCAAAAGCCGCGAGCGACCACTTGGTTCGCGCTTGGCATGATACTTATGGGCTCCCTACGCTTATAACAAATTGCTCTAATAATTATGGGCCTTACCATTTCCCTGAGAAGCTTATTCCACTCGTCATTTTAAATGCACTTGAGGGTAAGCCTTTGCCTGTTTATGGTAAAGGGGCAAATGTGCGTGACTGGCTTTTTGTGGAAGACCATGCGCGGGCACTTCTTCTTGTAAATGAGAAGGGGGAATCTAGCGAAACCTATAATGTAGGCGGACATAATGAGCGCACAAATCTGGAAGTCGTCCAGACGGTTTGCGCCGTTCTAGACGAGTTAAAGCCACGAAATGCAGGAAAATATGCCGATTTGATAACTTATGTTGCTGATCGCCCTGGACATGACTTGCGGTACGCGATTGACCCAACGAAGCTTATGACGGAACTAGGGTGGAAGCCACGCGAAAACTTCGCGACAGGCATCCGCCGTACGGTTGAGTGGTATTTGGCGAATGAATGGTGGTGGCGCCCCATTCGTGAAAAGCGTTATTCGGGGCAACGCCTCGGGGAGGGTAAGTAACTATGCGTAAGGGTATTATTCTCGCGGGTGGCGCAGGTACGCGGCTACATCCATTGACGCGGGTTGTCTCTAAGCAACTTTTGCCCGTCTATGATAAGCCGATGATATTTTATCCGCTCGCGACACTTATGCTCGCGGGTATTCGTGAGGTGCTAATTATCTCAACTCCAACCGATTTGCCGAACTTTCGGCGACTTTTGGGGGATGGCGCGGCACTTGGGATGCACTTTGAGTATGCCGAGCAACCCGAACCGAATGGACTCGCCCAAGCCTTCGTTATTGGTAAAGACTTTATTGGTACGGACGATGTCTGCCTCGTCTTAGGCGACAACATTTTCTATGGCGCGGACTTGCGTATTATGTTAAAAGAAGCGTCAGAATCGAAAAATCCAACAGTTTTCGGCTATAGGGTGCGTGATCCTGAGCGGTATGGTGTCGTTTCGTTTGATGAAAATGGACGCGCCGAGACACTGGAAGAAAAACCCACCTGCCCAAAGTCAAACTTCGCGGTCGTCGGGCTCTACTTTTATCCCAATTCGGTCGTGGATATCGCGGCGAACTTAAAACCTTCCGCACGCGGCGAATATGAGATAACGGATGTTAATAAAACTTACCTTTTGCGTGGCGAATTGCAGGTAAAAACCATGGGGCGCGGCTATGCCTGGCTCGATACGGGTACCCACCAGTCCTTGGCGGATGCCACGAATTTCGTGAGGGTGCTCATTGAGCGGCAGGGACTCCAAATTAGTTGCGTTGAGGAAATAGCTTGGGAGAATGGTTGGATAACTTCCACCCAACTCGCGACACTCGCCGCGGCATATGGTAAATCGTCGTATGGTGAATATTTGCGTCGCCTACTCGCGGGAGGTGCAACATGCTAGTAGAAGATACGGCAATTGCGGGCGTTAAGGTCATCCACCCCGACTTCCATCGGGACGGACGCGGCTATTTCGTTGAGACCTACAATCGCGAACGGTATTTTGCCGCGGGGATAACTGCTAATTTTGTGCAGGATAATGAGAGTTTCTCGTCAAAAGGCGTGGTTCGCGGACTCCATTGGCAGGCGGGCAATAAGGCGCAGGCTAAACTCGTAAGGGTTGTGCGTGGGGCTGTTTGGGATATTGCCGTAGATATCCGTAAAGGTTCGCCGACTTATGGTAAGTATGCCGCGGAGACATTAACTGCTGAAAATGGCAAACAATTTTACATTCCGCGCGGTTTTGCCCACGGATTCATTGTGCTAGAAGAAGGGACGCTCTTTTCTTATAAGTGCGATAATTTTTATTGTAAGGAGGCGGAACGCGGCTTGCGATTTGATGATCCAGCCCTAAAGATTGCCTGGCCCGAGACGGATGCCCCCATAAAACTATCAGAAAAAGACTTGAAACATCCATTTTTAGATGCAATTGAGCCGTGGACGGAAGAATAAGCATGATTAGGCGCGTTCTAGTTTACATTCTCTTAGGAGGGGTGATTCCCCTTTGGGCAACGCCTTATGCAGAAGTCACCCTAGAGAAATATCCTGACGCGGATGCCGTCGTTGTGGACGCGGTAGAGGATATTGCCTATAAGGTGGACGGCACCTCGGTTGCGACCGAAGCGACGGCAATAAAGATTTTAACGGAAAAGGGGCGGCGCGAAGAACGGGTGCAACAATTCTCGTATTCAAAGCGTTATTCGACGATTGGAGTCCCAAAAGTTGAAATTATTGGCACAAATGGTGTCCGTCGCGCTGTAGATATCTCGGGAACAATGCGGGAGGCGACGGATAATTCCTCCACAGCGGCGAATATATATGACCCACTCGACCGCGTCATAACTTGCACAATCCCTGACCTAAAAGTTGGTGAAACGCTGACTTATTCATTTACCCGCACAAACTTTGCCGCGCGAGTGCAAGACCAATTCGCACTTTTTACCGAAATGGCTTGGACGGTGCCTATCCTTAAAAAGACAGTCCGCGTCACTTCTCCTGCCGCGTTACCTATCAAAAAAGAGGCGATTAGGCATCCGTTAGGCAACATAACGGCAACGGAAGAACTTTTGGCGGACGGCTCTATGCTCCATACTTGGGTCGCGACAAACTCCCCCCAAGTCTTCCCCGAACCCGATATGCCGCCCCTTTATACCCAAGTCCAAAGCGTCCGTGCTTCTACCCTCGCTTCGTGGAAGGAACTTTCGCAGTGGTATTGGGGACTTTGCTTGCCCCATTTGGCTAAAACAACCCCCGCCATGACGAATAAAGTCACGGAACTCGGGCGGGATATGCGTAAAATCTACGACTTTGTCGCCCAAGAGATCCGTTATATGGGGCTAACGATGGAAGATAAGTCGCCTGGCTACGCCCCCCATGATGTGGACATTACCTTTGACAACCGCTATGGGGTTTGCCGCGATAAGGCGGGACTTTTGGTGGCACTTTTGCGTCTTGCGGGATATGAGGCGTACCCCGTCCTTATCCAAGTCGGGGAGAAGATGGATTCCGACGTGCCCACCCCCTACTTTAACCACGCCATAGTCGCCGTAGTTGATGAAAAAGACGCGAAAAACTACATTTTAATGGATCCAACGGATGAGTCGAGTAAAGACTTACTCCCCGCTTACCTTAATGGGCGGTCGTATCTTGTGGCGCGTCCCGATGGGGAAGAATTGCGGACGACCCCCATTGTTTCGGCGGACGAAAATGCGGTTGTGGTCGAGAGTTCGGGACAAGTCCAGAAGGGTGGCGCGGTTGTTATCACTTCAGATTTACGCTTCTTGGGCATAAACGATAATGCTTGGCGCGGCACTTTATTGCGCAAAAAAGAGTCGGAAAGGCGTCTTTTCTTAGAACAAAGGCTCTCCGCGGCGTTTCCGGGTGCGGAACTTATCTCGTACGATATTAAACCGAATAACCTCGCGGATACCACAAAAGAACTTACATTCCATCTTGTCGTGAAAGTCCCCGATGTCCGCATAAAGGGTGAGACCCAAGATCTTCTGTATCCACCCCTCTTGAGCGCGGCGTTTGGACTACCCATGCGACTTTTAGACGGACGCACCGCTTTAGATAAGCGCGTATTCCCCTTAAAGGTAATTTCAACGGCGAAAGTCTCGGAAACGCTTAAATTGGAGCTTTGGAAGATGCCCGAGCTCCCAATCTTCCCTGAAAATAGCGAAATTGATGGAAAGTTCACCTTTACGCGCAATTATGACTTTACCAATAACACCCTAACCTTAACGCGCGATTTAGTCGTGAATGACCTTGAGTTTTCACCCACGGACTACCAGACACTGCGCGAAAACTTAGTAGAATTAGAGAAAGATTTGCGAAAACCGATAGTTATCCCAAGCGATCCCGAGAAGGGAGCTTCGGTTCACTACCTAAAAGAGGACTACGCGATTACGCTTAAAAGTCCGACTTCGTGGGTTATGACGAATACGGTCGTAAAGAAGGTTCTGACTTATAAAGGCAAAAAGTCGTCCGCGGAAGTGACCCTCCCGTATCATCCGTCCGTAGCCAAGATAGAGGTCGTTTCGGCGGTCGTGTCTAACCAAAATGGCAAGGTTAGTGTGGCGGGTCCGCGTGAAATGAATGTTCTTGATTGCGGATGGGCATCCGCCGCGCCGCGGTATGCCCCCAGTAAGAAACTCGTCATCAATTTGCCCGCCGTGGAAATTGGGAGCACCCTCTACTTAACGACGACAACGACCGTCACGAATTCCCCCACGCCATTTCGCGCCAATTGGTATTTTGATAGTATCGGACAGCCCTTTGACGAGATGAAGGTTACCTTAAATGGTGAGGTTTTGCGCCATGAGAAGAACTTGAAAGTGCTCGCCTCCGAACCGAAAGTGCCCGCAGGTCCTCTTTGGAGGGATTGCCTAACGGTTTCAAAAGGTGATTTTGCCGTGTTTTCGAAGGGTATCGCGCCATTTTTGCAAGTTAAGCCAATTGACCCTGTGCCTTATGTCGGGACGAATGACGTCCGTTCGATTAGGGACTGGATGGCGCGGCAGATCCGTGTGGCGGGTCCTAGTTTCTATGAAATGCCGCTGGCGGAACAGGTGACTGCCCCAGAAATTGTGCTAAAAGAGCGGTATGCGAGTTGTTTTGATTATATACGTACCATCTCCGCACTCCTAAAGGGGGCTGGATATGAGACGGAAATTGTCCTTGCAGCGGATGATGGGGATTTGGACGCGGCACTTATTGAGCGCAACCAAAAGACCTATCCGAATATTGCCGCGTATGCGCACCCACTTTGTCGCGTAAAAGTGGGTGAGGACTGGCTCTTACTGGGGACGGAAAACGAGTACACCCCCCTCGAGGCTGGGGCATGGCAGGACGCGACCTACTGGTCGCCGACTCGGGGTGCCTTTCTCGGCGCGAAGCCCACCCCGTCCTACTGGAAGTGCCATGCCGAGATACTGTCTCTCGATGCCCGTCCCAGTGGAGGGGTTGACGCGGACTACGAACAGACCATAACAGGCCCCGAAGTCGGGTCTATGCGTAAGGAGTATGCCGAAATCTTGCCCGAGGAGCGAAATCGCCTTCACCAAAGCCTTCTCGCCCAACTTGCCCAATCCGCGGAAGCGACAGGTCCCTTGGTTGCGGACTTAGAGGGGTATCCGTTTAAGCTCTCATTTAAAGCTTATATTCCTAATTTTGCAGTAAAAACGGGCGATTTGCTCACTTTGACGCTTCCGCCTTTCGCGCGTGCCCCGTTTAGTTCGCTAGAAAGCACCCCCCGCGAAAATCCACTCGCTACAAGTGCCGCGGACGCGGCAGTTGAGGAAGTTGTTGTCCTTTTGCCTAAGGGATATACTGAGATAGAGCATATTCCCGAAGACTTTAAGTATGAAGTTCCTGCAATAGCGTCCACAACAAAGGTGGAAACGATGGCTGACGGCAGGCTCAAGGTAACCATACGGCGGGAAACCACGCCGCAAAGACCTGAGGTGCTCTCCGCAGAAAATGCACCTCTTTTAAAGGAAAGGGCGCGGCGCATGAATTGCCGCGCAAATCGTCAAATAATCGTCCGAAAAGGACAAAAAACTAAGGAAAATAAGTAATGAACGCGTTAACTTGCAAAAAAGCGTGGCTCACCGCGCCAATCTGCTTCATTGTGGGCTTCGGGCTTCTGATTCTCGCTTGGGCAGTTATGTCGCCCGCCGCGGCAATGGACTTCTTTGACCAAGGTGGGTTTGCCCCCTTTGAATGGATGACCCTCCCTGTGTTCGCACTCATAATCCCCCTCGTGTGGCTTTGTCCGCCCATCGCGGGAAGCACCAAAAAGCAAGCATTTTGGGCGACAATCTGGTCAATTCTATCAGTTATGGCGATTGTGCGCGAGACCGATTTGCATAAAGCCCTCTTCGCGAATCTCTGGCCAGAAGTTGCCGCGGGATTTAAAGGGACAGTTTTTAAAATGCGGTTCTTAACGGCGTGGGATATGCCAATTGTGCCGCGGTTATTTGTGCTTTTCTTCTTTATTTTGTTCTTCGCGGGGGCGTTGATTCCGCTTGCGAAATATATTTTGCCGCTTATAAAGGGATTCTTTAAACTTGAACCCGTCGCTTGGAGCGCGGCATTTTTCGGCATTTCAAGCGTAATTGTGCTCATTTTTGATAGATTCCCCGCTTGGTACCGCCACGCGATGCACGATACCGCGGCACTTGGCGAATCGGCGCGGGCGTTTTGCGCTATTTTAGAAGAAGGGGGCGAAATGATGATGGCGCTTCTCGCCTTGCTCGCCCTCCTGCAATCGTATTTAATCTTTAATAATCCTTCAAAAAAGGAGGCAAAAGATGTTATTTGACTTAGATAAGACAAAATGCCTTAAGTGTGGGGCATGCGTTAAGGATTGCGCTTTCCGCGTCCTTAAGGCAGGTGAAGACGGCTACCCAGGTATCCCAAACGAAGAAAAGTGCATGCGCTGTCAGCATTGCTTCGCTATATGCCCCGTCGGCGCAATTACTTTTAACGGACACTCCCCTACGGAAGCTGTCCCTACCCGCGATCTCGCCTTGCCAAGCGCGAAAGAAGTGGAAAATTGGCTGAAGGTACGCCGTTCCACGCGACAATTCCGCAAGGAAGATGTCGATCGCGCGGCAATTGAGCGTGTTTTAACCAATTTGGGCAATGTCCCGACGGGATGTAATGCGCGGGGGCTCACCTTTACTTGCTTCCCAACGCGGCAGTCAATGGACTCTTTCCGCGGCGAGTTTATTCGTGCCATAGAGGAGCACCGCGAAGGCAATAAACTTTTGCCGCGCTGGCTCGCTATCCCTGCTATTAAGATGAGGGCAGGCAAAGGGGATATGTTCTTTAGGGACGCGCCTGGCATGGTGATTATCTCGTCCGACGAAACCAATCCCGCCGTCACAACGGGCGAAACGGATGTTGCGGCGGCATGCGTCTACTTTGAAATGTTGGCTCAAGCCGAAGGACTCGCCACATGTTGGTGCGGATTTTTGCAACTCGTCCAAAGAGAAGTCCCCGAACTCCTCGAGAAGACGATTGGCATTCGCCGCACAACGCCGTTTTATGCTATGCTCTTTGGTAAAAGCGCAGTAACTTATAAGCGCGGCGTTTGCCGAGAGAAGGACGCTAACATCGTCTGGAAAGAATGAAGGCTCCTCACGAGATACTCATCGTCGATGATGACGCGCTCGTCAGAAATAGCCTCAAGAAGTTCCTTGAGGGCGAAGGGTTTAGTGTAGAGATTGCGAAATGTCGTGAAGAGGCTCTCGCTAAGGTTAAAGTCCATAGACCAGATCTCGTGCTTTTGGACTTATATTTACCCCAACTTGTCGGGCACCTCGTTTGCCAAGAATTGCGCTCGCTAGACCAGACGCTCCCAATAATAATTTTAACTTCCTTGCCCGATGAGGTGTCGCTTATAAAGGGACTTCGTGCGGGGGCTAATGACTTCGTCTCTAAAAGTTGCTCGCCAAGTGAGCTTTTGGCGCGGATATCTGCCTCGATTACTCGCAGTGACGCTATGTTTGTCGCGCCCCCAAATGAGGGTAGCCACCCTACGATCGGCGCGGCAGTTATTGACTTCGCCCGCATGGTCATTGAAGTTGATGGCACCCAAACGCCAATTACACGCTCAGAAGTAATCGTCCTAAGAGCCCTCATTGAAACTTCGGGTAGTTACCTAAGCGCTGAGGATATTATAAGCTTACTTTATGGACCTTGCTATATCGGGGATGATAAAGTCGTTACCTCGCTTATGCGGCGCTTGCGCCAAAAGCTTGGTTCTGCGGGTAAGTTAATCGTGAATCGTCGCTCGTGTGGTTATAAGATAGTCTAGCGCGGAGGAGAAAATGAAGCCCTTCACTTTTGAAAAAGAGTATAGAGTTACAACCCCCGTAGCCATTATCTTTTTTAATCGCCTTGAACCTCTAAAGGCACTCGTCGCGCGGCTCGCCCAAGTTAAACCCACAAAAATCTACTTAATTGCTGACGGACCGCGCCCCACGCGTCCAGATGATGCCGCGAAAGTAGCCGCCTGCCGCGATTTCATGGCGAATCTCCCGTGGGATTGCGAAATAAAAACGGACTTTCTTGAGCGCAATGTCGGATGCCGCGAGCGCGTTTCCTCGGGGCTGACAGAACTCTTTAAACAAGAAGAGGAAGCAATTATTCTCGAGGACGATTGCGTTCCTGAAGTCGCGTTCTTCCCCTGGGTTGAGAAAATGCTTGCCCGTTACAGGGACGATAAACGGATCCTTTCCATCAGTGGCACGAACCTCCGACCGCAACTTTGTGACGCGACAAAGGATTGCGTTTTCACGAAGTACGCGATGATATGGGGCTGGGCGACTTGGTCTTGGGCATGGG
Source organism: Azospirillum sp. 51_20 (assembly GCA_963600185.1). GTDB lineage: Bacteria > Verrucomicrobiota > Kiritimatiellia > RFP12 > UBA1067 > UBA1067. Next base: position 23,167 of record CAVCAF010000008.1, read on the forward strand.
AGCTTTACGAGGCGAACCTAGATCACTTATCTGACGCGACATATCTACATCTTTTCCGTCGTTGGCTTGGCTCGTGGCGTGCGGAACTGTATTGGCGTTATTTGCTTACTCATATTACGACAAGCTGGGGATATCGTTGGTCGTTTACTCACTTTTGGATGCGCGGACTTTGTGTGGTGCCACCTGTTAATCTTGTTGAGAAAATTGATATGTCGGGCGTGGAAGCAACCCACACGACGAACAATGCCTATGAACTCCCTCAAGTGACGCGCGATTGGCGTGGAGAAGACTTAACCCAACCCTGTTTAGTCTTACCTAATGCCGCGCTAGATAAATGGCTTGAGGATAATATCTTTAGTAAGTCCCTCGCCGCACGCTTTAAGTGGCTCTTGCGCAAAATAAAAGCGAAGGCTCATTAACCGCAACGCGGCATTTTCTGCTGTTTTGCTTTTACCGCGACAGAGTTCTTTTGCCCCTCGCGTTCTCTGCCTTAATATGGTATAATAAAGGGCATGAGATCCGAACGGATACCCTATGGTGTAAAGGATTCTAAGCGTCTTTGCAAAGGCGTGCGAAGCGCCTTGCTTGTTGCCTTTATGCTACTTACATCCCCCTGCGAGGCTGGTCAGATTACGAATTGTGTTGATTTATCCGCATTAGCGGCATGTGGCTCGGGTACAACAAATGGATGGGTCGTTAGTTGCGTTACGAATTATAGCTCGGCGAATGAAGCCTATAAGCCGAACCTACGGTTTAGGATAATGGGGAGCTACGCGAAGTCGCCTGATTTCGGTGGAGATATTTGCAGGCTAGCGTTTGATTATCGCTCTTCTAAGGCAACGGGCAGGCAACTCATAGTTGTAGATGAGGGAGGCGATGTTCTTCATACATGTGATTATTCTAATCTTAAGAGCGACGGACAGTTTACGAACTGTGTTATTGAAGTCACTAAGCCAGGGGTCCGCCGCGTCACTTTTAAGTACAATGATGGCGGGAGCTCTACCGCTTGGACGCTCGCGAATCTGAAGATTATAACGACGGCGGACTTTGTTTCGAACCTCGCAGTAATAACAAATGAGGTGAGTGTATGTCTAAGGTGGCGGAACAGTCAGGCTGTCGCGTCAAATCGTGTAGATGTCTATCGCGTCAAGGTAACTTCCGTTGGCTCAACTAACGAGGTATTGCGTTATGACCTATCGCGTCTAAAATCCGTTAATCAGAATGCAGAGTGTTCCGATCATGTTTATACAACTTTTGAAGGCAGACTTCGTGGCGACAAGCTATACTTGCTAAAAGATAAGCCTGGCACCTTGCGCTTATCGGATGATGATAATCGCGGATATCTCTCTATTCAATGTCCAGAAGAACGGACTTATTCACACCTAAAGCTCGTCCTTTGTCGCGCCCGAACGAATGATTGTGATGAAACATCTCTTTCGTATGTTTCTGAGGCGGAAACAAATATTATAGCCTTGATAAAGTTGACGGATACTTTTAAAACGAATTATATCCCTCTTGCCGCGATAGAAGATAAGCCCGTGCTGTATCTAAACGCGACAGGCAAAAAGACGGATCATTGTGTTCTCGTAAAGGACATCGCCTTTGCGGACATTAAAGAGCCTCAGTACGAATATACGCCTGTGTATACGAAAACGGTATGCGAGGAACCTACTCTAGAAATTAGAGATTTAGCGCCGCGCAGCGCACATCTCTTTAAGCTCACGACTTTTACTTTGGACGGAGCAATTATTGAGTCACCTCCCTCAGAATGGTTCTATCCAATTTTGCCGCCAGGCTTTATGTTTCTCGTGCATTAAAGTTAGTCGCCGAACACAATTGCCGCGGAGGCCGGCAATTGGGCACGGACAAAAGTTAACGCTGTTTGGGGAGGGCGAGCTTGAGAAGCTTTTGGAATGCCGCGGCGGGATTGCGCAGGTGTCCCTCAACTTCATTCTCACGCCACT
>CAVCAF010000009.1:0-24516 GCA_963600185.1 Azospirillum sp. 51_20
TAAAACAGTACAAGGGGTTAACTTACCTCTTTACTTTGATCTTTGACAATTGAATTTTAGAGCTTTAACGGTTGTATTCTGCCGCGGATTATGGTAAAATAGTCGCGTTTATGAAGATTAACCGAGCCATTTTGCCTTCAGGGCGTATTGGACTTGCCGTTTCGGGTGGTGCCGATTCGGTTGCGCTCGCCTTTCTCCTTACCAAAGGCGGCAAGAAGAAGAATGTCGCTAAGCGCTTCGTCATCCTGCATGTTGACCATGGGATTCGCCCCGAATCTAAAGAAGAATATCGATTTGTGCGCAATCTCGCCAAGCGCCTCGGCGTTCCTTTCAAGGGACTCCATGCTACAGTGAAGCGCAAACGCGGCGAATCTGTTGAAATGGCGGCGCGGCGGTGTCGCCTCGCCTTCTTTACGGAAGCTATGTCCAAATTAAAACTAGACGCTATCGCGACGGGACATCATATGGACGATGTTGCCGAAACATTCCTTATGCGCATTCGCCGCGCCTCAGGTCCTGAGGGACTCGCGGGAATTAAGGAGACTTCGTCCGTCGGCTCTCTCCGCTTTGTGCGTCCGCTTCTTGGGTGTCGCGATGCGGAACTTAAAGCGTACTTGCGCAAATATGGCGAGGTGTGGCGCGAAGATGCGTCCAATGACGACATCTCAATTGAGCGCAACAAAGTGCGCCATGAAGTCGTACCGTATCTAGAAAAAATGCTCGACCCTAAGCTGGTCGAGCACATTTATAAGATTTCTAGGCTATTAAGTGCCGCGGTTACTTGCCGCAAATCGCCTTAAAGTGCGGCAATACGGCGTCCGTCCAAATCGTATAGCCCTGGGCATTCGGGTGCAGGCGGTCGGGCATAACCCACTTAACATCGCCCTCCTTATCAAGGAACTTCGCGTTGAAGTCGACCCAAATCACCTTCTCGCCGTCCGCATAGCCACGGATAATTTCGTTCGTCTTCTCGTTCTTCGCGCGTAGCTTATCATTCGCTTCGCCGCGTGGGAAGATTGGGAGCAAGAGCACTTTCGCCTGCGGCTGTTTACGGGCAATGACTTCGAGTACCTTCTTAATGCCCGCGGCAACATTTTCGGCGCTATCGCCGCCGTTATTGGTGCCGATCATCAGCATAACGCATTTCGCCTTGTAGCCATCGAGTTCACCATTTTCGCCGCGCCAGACGAGGTGCTGCGTGCGGTCGCCCGAGTAACCAATGTTAAGAATGGAATAGGTTTCGCGCAATTTGGCGAGGTGTTCGCGTCCAGGCGTGTTCTCCCAGTTGTGGGTAATCGAGTCGCCAAAGAAGACAAGGTCAATCTCACCCTTGGAGTCCGCAATCTGGTTGCGATTCTTGAGAAGACGATTGAGCCACCAATCTTGCGCGCCATAGCCTTCGCCGCGGATGCGTGTATCGGGGTAGACCGTCACCGCCTCATCCATACGAACATTTGCGCGTGAAGCATACGGCGCATAGCGATTAGCGGGCGCAGGGAGTTTGCCATCCGAGAGTGCATAGTCCATATACGGCTTAAGTGCCGCGAACCAAATCTCGTAGCCAAGCTTCGAGGGGTGCAGACGATCGGGAAAGTATTCAGGCGAGAGGAGTCCGTCGGGGGTCAGGAATTGGTCATTAAAGTCAATCCAAAAGACCTGCTTACCGTCGCAGAACTTCTGAATCTCCTTATTAACGACTTCATTGCGGCGACGGCAAGAGTCCGTTACATCGCGTCCCCGCGGGAAAATTGCCGTAAGACCGATGAGTGCCTTGGGTTGCTTGGCGTGAATCTTCTCCACAATCGCACGAATGCCGAGAATCGTATCGACTGGCGGCTCTTTCTCGAAGGGGAAATGCCCCGAGTTATTCGTGCCAATCATAAGGAAGATGGCTTTCGCCTCGTAGCCGTCTAGTTCGCCATTATCAAGGCGCCAAAGGACATGTTCCGTACGGTCCGCCGAAGTGCCGAGGTTGAGCATACGGTAGTCGCCCTCGGAGAGGTGGGCGTTTAGGACATCCTTGCCATTGCCTTCCCAAAAGTGGGTAATTGAGTCGCCAATAAAGACAATCTTCGCGCCGCCATTTTTGACGATTTGCATCTTCTCATTATGGCGCTTTATCTGCCAACAATTCGGGTCGCCGTCCCAAGCGATGGGCGTTACCGCACGGATTGCCGCGAAGGAAGTCGTCGCCTGGAGTGCCGCGGCGGCACAGGCAAGACCGAGATATTTCATCTTATGCATTAGTTTCTCCTCTAGTAGTTATTTAGTGTGGTTAAACTCTGTACTATTCCCCTACCGCGAGACGCGCTGCTAAGCGCTCGGGTAGCCCCGCTAGCCGAATGCGCCCCTGCGCCGCGGCTATATCGTAATTAAGGCGACGGAATCGCACCTCTTTCGTCACTGGGTCATAAATCACATAAGAAGCCCGCGGGTCACCATCGCGTGGTTGCCCAACCGAGCCTACATTGATGAAGTACTTGCGCCCAGGTGAGAGGCGGAAGTCTTGCGCGTCAAAGCGGTTGATTCCCGCCATTTGCTTCTCATAGATTATAGGGCAGTGGGTGTGCCCATGAAAGCAGATGGGGGTCTTTTGCTGGATAAAGTGCGCCGCCGCTTCGTAATTATCGAAGACATACCCAAAGTCCTCAGGTTTATCTAAGGTACCATGCACGAGGGTCATGCCCATTTGAGTCACCGAAAACGGCAAATTATGGAGCCAGGCTAACTCTTCCTCAGAGAGCTGTCCGCGCGTCCAAAGAATAACCGCCTTCGCTAACGGATTAAAGTCCTCCAGATTCTCGGCGGAAGATACATAGTGGTCGTGATTGCCCTTCACAACGGGGCACCCCAAGTCGCGCACAATCTTCATGCACTCCTTAGGGCACGCGTTATAGCCAACGACATCGCCCGTACAGAGGAAATCCGTCACTCCCTCTTTTCGGCAATCATCCAGCACGACCTCGAGTGCGTCGAGATTCGCGTGGATGTCCCCCAAAATGGCGATGCGCTTACCCATGGTTACTTAAGAACTGCCGCGGCGAGGAGCAGATCCTCTGCCGTCGTAATCTTAAAGTTGGGCTTATTGTACTCAAGAACGCGCACGGTCTCACCCGTGAGTTCCACCGCCTGGCAATCGTCCGAGACTTCTTCTTTAAGTGTCGCATAAGCCTTACGGATAACGCTCATCTGAAACGCCTGCGGAGTTTGCGCCGCCCAAAGTTTAGAACGATCTTCGGTGCCCGCAATCATAAGCCCTTTGGGGACGCGCTTAATCGTATCATTCACGCGCCGCGCGAGTGTAACCGCGGGCATACGCTTAACTTGAGCGACTACTTCGGAGATTGCCTCAGAGGTAATGCACGGCCGCGCCCCATCATGCACGAGCACATAGCGCGTATCGATATCGCACGCGTCCAGCCCCGCCTTAACCGAATCTTGCCGCCGCGTACCGCCCGCGACAATCTTCGCGACCTTGGAGATACCGAACATCTTAACGACCGCCTTCGAAGCCACAATTTGGTCTTTGCGCACGACGAGAATTATGCGATCAATATCGGCACAACGCTCAAACGCCAGAAGCGACCACGCGATAACAGGCTTATTTACAAGCGAGAGAAACGCCTTATCAATACCCTCACCCATGCGAGACGAACGCCCCGCGGCGACTATAATTGCACTTGTCATATACTATTCCTTCCACAGCACTTTTTATACTTTTTACCCGAACCACAGGGGCACGGATCGTTTCTGCCAACCGTACCTTGCGCGGACTGCGCCGCTGGGGACGGCACAACACGCGTAGGCGCGGACATCATTGACGCGAACACTTCAGCCACCGCTTTCTTATTTTCTAGGCTCGAAGCGGGTGCCGCGCGCGGCACTTCTGCCGCCGCTACGGGGCGCACCTCTTCTTGTTCGGGTGGCGTATCGACAGAGATCGCGTCCTCATTGGTTTTAGCGCTTTCACGCGCCGCTTCCATCGCCGCCATCATCCGCCGCAGGTTCGTCATTGTTGTTGAACGGAACTCACTCGAGATGACTTTCGTTTTAATGGAAGTCATCAGCCGTTCAAACATTTCAAAAGCTTCCTTCTTATACTCAATAAGGGGGTCACGCTGACCATAGGCACGCAAGTTCACGCCTTGGCGCAGGTCATCCATCGCCCGCAGGTAGTCCTGCCATTCGCGATCAATGACGCTCAAGAAAACGCCGCGCTCCATAAGCGGCAGAACTTCCGCGTCCTCACCCTTGCATTTCGTCTCATAAGCTTCTTTTACACGCTCAAAGACGAGGTCGCCCGCTGCAACGGGGTCTCCCAAAAGCGGCTTTAATTCGTCTTCCGTCACCGTGACAGGGAAGGTCACGCCGAGCCAATTCAAGAAGTCGAGTGGCAAACTATCCTTCTCACTCGCCAAATACCGTTCGCACTGCGTCCGTACAAGATCGTTCATCACGTCGAGTATCGTACCATGCACAGTCTCAGCGTCGCCCATAAGAATTGTGCCGCGCAATTCATAGACGATCGTGCGTTGCTTATTCATTACATCATCATACTCAAGCGTCCGCTTACGCACCGCATAATGTTGCTGTTCTACGCGGCGTTGGGCTGTCTCAACGGACTTATTGAGCCACTTATGCTCCATAACCTCGCCTTCCTTAAGCCCGAGGCGTTGCATAATACCCGAAATGCGCTGGGAGCCAAAGAGGCGCATGAGCTGGTCTTCAAGCGAGATGAAGAATTGGGAAGAACCTGGGTCGCCCTGACGCGAACATCTGCCGCGCAACTGGCGGTCAATGCGCCGCGATTCATGACGCTCAGAGCCAATGACATGTAAGCCGCCGAGTTCCCGCACGCCCTCGCCGAGCTTAATATCCGTGCCGCGCCCCGCCATATTCGTCGCGATAGTCACTGCGCCGCGCATACCCGCCAAAGCCACAATTTCCGCTTCGCGTGCGTGGTTTTTCGCGTTGAGGACTTCATGCGGAATACGCGCAATCTTAAGCATACGCGAAAGGATCTCACTCGTGTCGACCGTCACCGTACCGAGCAGAACTGGTTGCCCTTTCGCATGGCGTTCGGCGACATCCGCAATAATCGCTTTGAACTTCTCGCGCTGGGTGCGGTAGATTTGGTCATTGCCGTCCACACGGTTCACAGGCTTATTCGTGGGAATCGAGACGACACCAAGTTTGTAAATATCTTTAAACTCGCGCGCCTCAGTTTCCGCCGTACCCGTCATGCCCGAGAGCTTCTTGTAGAGGCGGAAGTAGTTCTGGATTGTAATTGTCGCGAGGGTCTGGGACTCTTTCTCAATCTCCACGCCTTCCTTGGCTTCTACCGCTTGGTGGAGTCCATCACTCCAGCGGCGACCCGGCAAAACGCGTCCCGTAAACTCGTCCACGATATAAACATGGTTATCTTGGACGACATAGTCAACATCCTTCTCATAAAGGCAGTACGCGCGCAAAAGTTGGTTGACGACATGCACGCGGTCACTCTTTTCCATGAACGCGGTTTGGATAGCGCGGCGTTTTTCGACGCGTTCCGCCTCGGTTAAATCTTTGTCGCCGTCCACCGCACTCATCTGGGCGGCGAGATCAGGCAGAACGAAAAGCGTCGGGTCTTGGGGGCAAATCTTCTCGCATCCCTTATCCGTCAACGAAACTTCACGCGTCCGCTCATCAATGGTGAAGTAGAGTTGATTCTTAAGGTCATGCGCATATTCGCGGCGCATTTCGGAGAGCATCTGCATCTCGCCGTCCTCATGAATCTTACGAATCTCGGCGTTCTCCAAGAGGTGCAGAAGTTGCTTGTGCTTAGGCATGGAGTGATAGACCATGAAAAGTCGGTCGCGCACTTTATCAACATCCTTCGCCTCCCACGCCTTTTTCGCTTCCTGCACAAGTTCATTGCACTGCGCCGTCTGAACCCGCACGATTGAGTCCACCATCGGACGCAACTGCTGGTAGACATGGCTCGTGGACATTGTCGCGGGACCCGAAATAATAAGCGGCGTACGCGCCTCGTCAATAAGGATGGAGTCGACTTCGTCCACAATCGCGAAGTGGTGTCCGTTCTGCACGACTTGGGACGGGTCTTGCGCCATGCCATTATCGCGCAGATAGTCAAAGCCAAACTCGCTATTCGTGCCGTAAGTAATGTCGCAGGCGTACTGGGCGCGGCGTTCGGCGGAGTCCATCGAGTTTTGAATGCATCCGACCGTCAGCCCGAGGTACTTGTAGAGGTGCCCCATCCAAGACGCATCGCGCAAGGCGAGGTAGTCGTTTACCGTGACGAGTTGTACATTTTTGCCCGCGAGCGCGTTTAGGTAAAGTGGCAAGGTCGCCACAAGCGTTTTACCTTCGCCCGTTTGCATTTCGGAGATTTTACCTTGGTGGAGGACAATGCCGCCGAGAAGCTGCACATCAAACGGCACCATGTTCCAGGTAAGGGTATGACCGCAAACTTCCTCCGTCGTGCCGACTAGGTGGCGGCAGGCGTTTTTCACGAGCGCGAAGGCTTCTGGCAAGAGGTCATCGAGGGATTCACCCTTAGCGACGCGTGCACGAAACTCCGCCGTCATGCGAGGGAAGTCTTCATCGGTAAAGTTCTTCTTCTGATACTCTTCCTCGATACGATTAATCTGACGCACCACGGGCCAGAGTTTCTTCAGCTCGCGTTCGTTCTTCGTTCCAAACAATGCTTTCAACAGATTCATGACACTATTATAACACAAAAGCCGCGCAAAAGCAAAAGGAACTCTTCAAAAGAATGCAAAAAGTGTTTGGGGGGAGGGGAGCGGGGAGGGGGAAACATCCCTCAAGGCAGTGACTTTAGGCTAGAAACAGAGGTAGGTTCCACGCGCGCTAGAAGTAGATACCACGCGCATACTACAAATACAAGGCAAGAGTTAATGCTAGTTAGGTAGGGAATGGTGGCGAGAAAGGGGATCGAACCCTTGACCTTAGGCTTATGAGTCCTGCGCTCTACCAACTGAGCTATCTCGCCAAGTTTTACTGCCGCCCGCTGACCAGAAATAACCCTTACCAGGGACGACAGGCGTATATGATACCAAAAATGAGGGTTCCGCGTCAACAAGAAAATGCAAAAAAGTGAAAAAAGTTTGGCGTGGGCATGGGGGCGGGCATGAAAAAAGTTGCTTTTGGGGTTGCCAAAGCACCCGCATTCGTGGTATACTAATAGCCAACCATGAAGATTACGCAAACTCCGAGTCCGCGCGACTTTCTCCTGAAGTGGCAGGGCGATATACTTGAAGTGACCTTAAAAGTGGCGGGTGCCCCCAAGGGACACGCGGCATTTCGCACCAATCTTGGGCACGCTGGCACGCGCCGCAAAGAAATAATTGCCGAGACTGACCGCGGCATTACTCCGAGCGCGAAGGCTTGGCATGATATCCCCCTCGACGAAAAGAAGCCAGGGGTCTACTCCGCGCGCATACCCCTCAACCAAATAGGCATCTTTAGTGGTAAGGCGTGCTTCTTCCCCGCCGGGAGCGACATCCCCCTCTGGCCCGAGGGCGAGAACTGCCATATTAAGGTAGAAAGCGCGGAAACCCGTTCGCGCAACTCCATTTACACCGTCTTCCCGCGGCAGTTTGGTTCTTTTCGGGAAGTTATCCGTCGCCTGCCCCACATAATGGATACCCTCGGCTTTCGGTGCGTCCAGACTCTGCCGCCCTTCCCTGTGCCGACGACCTATGCGGTTATGGGTAAGATGGGGTGCCCTTTTGCCGCGCTGGACTTCATGTCCGTTGACCCCGCCCTCGCCGAATTTGATACTTCGGCAACGCCCCTTGACCAATTTCGGGAACTTATTGACGCGGTACACGCCAAAGACGGACTCTTTTTTGTGGATCTGCCCGCAAACCACACGGGCTGGGCATCGACCTTGCAAACCCTTTGTCCGGAATGGTTTAAGCATAATCCGGACGGCTCCTTTGCCTCCCCCGGTGCTTGGGGGGTCGTTTGGGCGGACTTAGTCGCGCTTAATTATGAGAATAATCCCGCCTTGCGCTCTTATATGGCGCGGGTGTTCCTTTTCTGGTGTAGGCTGGGGGTGGACGGCTTCCGTTGTGACGCGGGATACATGATCCCCGCCGAAACCTGGACTTACATCGTCGCCAGAGTCCGTGAGGAGTTCCCCGACACCGTCTTTATGCTGGAGGGGCTCGGCGGGGAACTTAAGGTGACGGATCGCCTACTAACCGAGAGCGGACTTGATTGGGCGTATTCGGAAATCTTCCAGACCTACACCCGCGACCAGTTTGAGGCATACCTGCCCGCGGCACTTACACGGAGCGAGAAATATGGCACGCTCGTCCATTTTGCCGAGACCCACGACAATGACCGACTCGCCAAGGGGGGCGAAGTCTATGCACGGCTTCGGGTGCAACTCGCGGCACTTCTGAGTGCACAAGGTGCGTGGGGAATTGTTAATGGCGTAGAGTGGTACTGCACCGAAAAGATAGACGTCCATGACAAAAACGGACTCAACTGGGGGGCGGAAGAAAACATGATCCCCCTAATCGCGAAGTTGAACGCGATTCTTACGACTGACCCGACCTTCACAGGTGCCTGCCACCTAAAACTCATCACCCGCGGCGGAGGCAATACCCTCGCCGTCCAGCGCGGCACTTCGCGCCTCATTCTCGCCAACCTAGACTGTGCGCAGCCTGCCGAAGTTGACTGGGAGCGCGGCGACTTTGCCCCAAAGAATGCGGAAGATAAACTCACGGGACGGCTCTTTGACGCGACAAAACCCATTACCCTCGCGCCTGGCGAAGTCCTTTACCTAAGAGATAAGGATAAGAAAGAGCAACAAATCGTGCCTTTTCACGCGAAAAGTGCCGCGGAGAGTGCCTTTACCCACTGGGTCTACCCGCGCGACACCCGCCGCGATGTAGTCGTCCTTTCTGAGAAAACCCTTGAGGTTGCCGCGCCAGTACCCTTTCGCGGAACAATTGTTGACCCTGAGTCCAGCAAGACACTCCGCGCCTTTAAGGCGGCTCTCATGGCGGAGCACCCCGAAAGAAAGTATGCCCGCGTTATCCCCGTCCCTAAGTATGAAGGGGGCGATTCACGATGCCGTGCGCTGACCCTTAACCTCACAACCTTTGAGGCGGACGGCGTAAAGCACACAAGTTCCAAACTCCTTATCCCCCCGACCTCCCACTATACCTATATAGAGACGGGGTGCCCCGCGCACGATTTCGTCGCGGATCCCTTGCGGCGGACTATCCTTTCCAATGGAGCCGGTGCCGCGGCACAACTTCGGCTGGGCTGGGGGCAAATTGCGAGCCAGTACGACGCTATTCTCGCGGCGAATCCCGATCCGCATTGTCCCAGTGACCGCCTCACGGTTTGGACGCGCACCCGTTGCTGGGTGCAGCGCGAAGGGTATGTACGCGAAGTAAACGCCCAGACCCTCACCAAGTTTGACGCGGAGCCCGAGGGGCGCGCGGCAAAATGGCGCTTCGATGTCCCTTGCGGCATGGGTAGAGTCGTCACGCTTACTTTCGAGGGCTCCCTCGCCCAGGGATTTAATGCCGCACGCCTAAAAGTGACGCGCGAAGCCTATGATGGACTCGGGAGCGTCCGCCTCGTGTTCCGTCCGGATATCGAGTGGCGCAGCTTCCATACGACGACCAAAGCCTACACGGGACCTGAGAAGGCGTTCCCTGCCGCCTGCACCCCGACGGCGGACGGCGTACGGTTTCATCCGTATGAGGGGGCGTTTACGCTCAGCGTCCGCGGCGGAACTTACCATCACGAACCGCAATGGACCTACAATGTGCCCCATCCCGAGGAGGCGGCGCGCGGACAGGAACCCGCGGGCGACTTGTTTAGCCCAGGCTGGATTTCAGCGGATATAGAGGAAGACGGCGAGGTCATCCTTTGCGGCGAAGTCACGGGGGTTGGCCCCGTACGAAGTGCCGCGGAGCCGCTCGTTTGGGGTGAGGCGGACTATCCCGGCTTTTCTTCCGCACTCCTTTTTGAGGAAGGTTTGCGCCGCGCAATGAACCTCTTTATCGTCAAGAGGGACGACCTTAAGACGGTGATTGCGGGGTATCCGTGGTTCTTGGACTGGGGACGCGACACCTTTATCTTCATGCGCGGCATGATTGCCGCGGGCATGTGGGCGGACTCCCTCGCCATCCTCAAAGCTTTCGCGGCATTTGAGGAGCATGGCACCCTCCCGAACATCATCTACGGCAAGACCGCCGGCAACCGCGACACGAGTGACGCGCAACTCTTCTTCATCCTTTGCGTGAAGGAACTTGCCGCGCATGGCTCTAAAGCGTGTAAACCAAAGGACCTCGCCCACCTTAAGGAGACCTGCCATAACATTGTCGCCAACTACAAGGTCGGCACCCCGAACGGAATCCATATGGACGAGGCGAGCGGTTTAATTTGGAGTCCAGCCCACTTTACATGGATGGATACCAACTACCCCGCCTGCACCCCGCGCGTGGGGTATCCAGTGGAGATACAGGCGCTTTGGGTCGCGGCACTTGACTTCCTCGGCGAGAAGAAACTCGCTAAAAAGGCACGCGAATCGATTAAAAAGTACTTCTTACGCCCCGCGGGGGGCGCATGGGACTGCCTCGCCGCACCGAATGCGGAACCTGCCGCGGCGGCTGTGCCTGAAGACACAATTCGTCCCAACATGCTCTTTCTCGTCACCTTGGGTGTCATCGAGGACGCATCAATCGTGCGTCAAGCCGAGGAACTGCTTATCCCGGGAGGGATACGCACTTTGAGCCCCGCTTCTCCTCTATATAAAGGAGTATACGCGGGCGACGAGGATACCGCACGCAAACCCGCCTACCATAATGGCACCGCTTGGGCGTGGCCGTTCCCACTCTACGCCGAGGCACTCGTCCAAATGGGACTCGCCACGAACGATGAGGCGCGGCAAATCTTACTAAGCGCCCTCGAGAACCTGAATACGGGATGCTTCTGCCATATGAGTGAGTGCGCCGATGGCGACGCCCCACACGCACAAAAAGCCTGCACCGCACAAGCTTGGAGCGTCAGCGAGCTCCTCAGAGTGTGGCTCAAGGTAGCCCCTATGCCGAGACTAAATAGCCCCCTTACTGGCAGGGGACTTAGAGACCGCGGTCTATAGGCTTAGAGACCGCGGTCTCAAGGGTGAGAAACCGCGGTCTATTGGCTTGGAGACCGCGGTCTATCGGGCAAGAGACCGCGGTCTCAGGGTCGACAGACCGCGGTCTCAAGGTGCTGAGACCGCGGTCTCTTAGAGTCCTCGCAGTAGACCACCTATCCTCGCCCAGTATCTCCCCCCTCGCCGCCCAGTATCCCACCTGCCGCGTCCCAGTCGCCGACACCCTACCCTGCCGCGCCGCGGCACTTCTCCCCCACCCGAAAACAACTTCTCGCCCCCTAAGAATATTTTCACACTTAAGCCGCAAAATATGGTATAATAGAGCAAATACAGTGAGGTATAGAATGGCTATACAAGAGAAAATTGGCTTAAGAATACGCTCGTACCGAGAAAAACTCGGCATGAGTGTCTATGATTTGACGCAGAAAAGCGGCGTGGACGAGAAGTTCATCAACGCTATTGAGAAAGGCGAAGTCATCCCCGCGATGGGGATTCTGACGCGGCTTGCGCGTGCTCTCGGGGTGCGCGTCGGTACTTTCACCGACGACCAGTATCTGCCCGACCCCATCATTACCCATGTCGCGGAAAATGCCGCGGTCAAGATCCATGACTCCGTCGTCGATCTCCCGGGCGTTACCTACCACTCCCTCGCGCTTGGTAAGACCGACCGCAATATGGACCCTTACCGCGTCGATCTAGAAGAAGGCGCTTCCGAAACGGTGCAATCGAGCGAGGGCGAGGAGCTCATCATTTGCCTCACGGGCAAGGTGGAACTCGTTTACGGAGAGAAAACCCTCGTCCTTTCAGAAGGCGACACCGCTTACTACAACAATGTCGTGAAGCACACCTTCAAGGCCGTTGAGGGTCCCGCGTCACTTTATCGCATCTTTTACATGCCCTGCTAAGGGGACTTTTAATAGGAGAACACTACGATGAGTTGGTTTGAAGCTAAACAAGATAAACCAAAGATTCCTCCAGCCAAGGCGCTCTGGGCGATTTGCCCGAAGTGCAAGAGCCACTTCTCTAAGGAGGCGTGGAAAGAGAATCACGGCATCTGCCCGAAGTGCAACTACCACGGACGCCTCTCGGCGCGCCAGCGCATTGCCCAAGTCGCGGATGAAGAGTCGTTTAAGGAAGTTTGCCGCGAGGTGAGCTATTCCGACCACCTGAAGTTTCATGACGCGACGGGTGCTTATACCGACAAGGTAAAGGCGACGATTGAGAAGACGGGCGAAAATGAGTCCGTCGTCGTCGGCACCTGCACAATCGAGAAGCACCCGGTTATGCTCGGGGTCATGGACTTCGCGTTCATGGGTGGCTCGCTCGGTACGGGTACTGGCGAGCGCATTGCCCGCGCCTGCGAACAGGCGATTAAAGAACGCCGTCCACTTATCCTTTTCTCTGCCTCGGGCGGGGCGCGTATGCATGAAGGCATCCTCTCGCTCCTCCAAATGGCGAAGACTTCCGCGGCAATTGCGCGGCTTAAAGCGGCGGGACTACCTTATATTAGCGTGCTGACCGACCCCACCACGGGTGGTGTCTCGGCTTCGTACGCCATGCTCGGCGATATCAATGTCACCGAACCGCGTGCGCTCATCGGTTTCGCGGGACGCCGCGTAATTGAGAATACAATCCATCAGAAGTTGCCCGCCGACTTCCAAAGCGCCGAATATCTCGAGAAGCATGGCTTCATCGATAAGATCGTGGAGCGTAAGGATATGAAGCGGTTTCTTGCTAAAATGCTCGAATATTGGGGATTCTAAGGAGGTTATCTTATCATGGCTACGAAAAAGACAGTGAAGAAGGCGTGCGCGAAAAAGCCCTGCGCGGCGAAAGCACCCGCTAAGAAGACAGCCTGCGCGAAGAAAACGGCGTGGGAATGCGTGCAACTCGCCCGCGACCCGAAGCGCCCCCATCTGCGCGACTTTATCGCCAATGTTTGCAGCGACTTTGAGGAACTCCATGGCGATCGCCTCGTGAATGACGACCGCGGGCTTATCGCGGGCTTCGCGACCCTCGATACCCGTAAGGTCCTCATCCTCGGTCACCATAAAGGCGCGACCGTCGAGGAGAATATGGAAGCGAACTTCGGCATGGCGAATCCGGACGGATACCGCAAGGCGATGCGCCTGGCGAAACTAGCGGAGCGCTTCCATAACCCCATCGTCACCTTTGTGGATACCCCCGGCGCCTACCCTGGCGACACGGCGGAAGCCCGTGGGCAGGCGGAAGCAATCGCCAAGAGCCTTGAGTTCTTCAGCGAACTTAAGACCCCCGTCGTCGTCGTCGTCACCGGTGAAGGCGGTTCGGGCGGTGCCCTCGCGATTGCCGTCGGCGACAAGATCCTTATGATGGAAAACGCGGTTTACTCGGTCATTTCGCCTGAAGGGTGCGCGGGCATCCTTTGGCGGGACGGTGCGAAAGCCCCCGAAGCCGCCGCGGCACTTAAGATTACGGCTCACGACCTCGAGAAACTCGGCGCAATTGACGCGGTCATCCCTGAACCCGCGGGCGGCGCCCAGAAGAATCCGAAGGCGGCGTGCGCCGCCGTTAAGAAGGCAATTGTTTCCGCGCTCGATGAGCTAACTAAGCTCCCCGTCGAAGATCTCGTTGAAGCCCGCTACGCGAAACTCCGTAGCTACGGCAACTTCTACAAGTAATTTGTGAAGCGGCTCATAATCATAGCCGGCGCCGGTTCGTATCCGCGGCTCCTCGTTGAGGGCGCGAAACGAGCTGGCGTTCCTTGTGTAGATGTGCTCGCCGTAAAAGGCTCAACCGCACGCGCAACCTATGCCGCGGCGGATCATGTCCATTGGGAAGCCGTCACCCAAGTCGCGAAAGGCATCCGTTGGATAGGGCAAAGCGGCTATGATGGAGCCATCTTGGCTGGGCAAATTAGCCCTATGTCACTCTTCCGCGGCAGATTTGACGCGGAAACTAAACGGTGGCTCGCCGAGTTGCCCGCCAAGAATGCCCACTCCATCTTCGGTAAACTCATCGAAAAGCTAACCGAAGCGGGAGCAAATGTGCTCCCAGCTAGCCTCTACCTCGATAATAACATGCCAGGCGTCGGGGCACTCACAAGCCGCGATTTAACCGACCAAGAGCGTACGGATGCTACCCACGCGGCAAAAGTCGCCCATGATATGGGACTTCACGATGTCGGGCAAACCGTCGTCGTTAAGGGCGGTATGGTACTCGCCGTGGAAGCTTTTGAGGGAACAAATGCCGCGATTCGCCGCGGAGGTAAGCTCGGTGGCAAGGGTGCCATCGTCTATAAAGCCGCGCGGGAGGGACACGATATGCGCTTTGATATCCCCGTTATTGGCTTAAAAACGCTCAAAGTTATGCGAAAAGTAGGCATTAGCGCCCTCGTTTTTCAGGCGGGACGCCTCGTGCTACTCGACCGTGCGGCAGTTATTGCCTACGCGAACCGCCATAATATCGCCCTCGTCGGGATTGATTCGGGACTCCCCCCTGCCCCCTTGAGACCATGAAGATTCTCCTTCTCGCTGGTGAAGAAAGCGGCGTCCTTTACGCCGAAGAACTCAAAGCCACCCCCGCTTTTAAGGCGGCAGAAGTCCGCGGATACGATTCGTATGGCTTTAAAACGAGCGACCTCGCCGTTTTTGGCTTTTCTGCCGTCCTTAAGAAGATCTTCTTCTTTTTACGCGTCAAACGCACTTTTGAGCGCGCCATTCGGGAATGGCGTCCCGATGTTGTTTGCACAATTGACTACCCAGGGCTCAACCTCAAACTCGCCGCCTATGCCAAAAAGCGCGGCATTCGTGCCGTCCATGTAGTTTGTCCCCAAGTTTGGGCATGGAAAGAGGGGCGCATTCCTAAGATTGAAGCCTCCCTTACCAAACTTTGTTGCTTCTTCCCCTTTGAACCCACCCTCTTTAAACCAGGCTTCGCGACTTTTGTGGGTCACCCCCTCGTCGCCGCCTTCAAAACGACCTACCCTACCGAACCTAACCTCGTCGCGGCACTTCCTGGTAGTCGCATGGGCGAAATTGAACGGCACCTCCCCATTATCCTCGCGGCACTTTCGGAACTTAACTTACCTATCCGTGTAGTCATCCCCGCGGCAAATCAACGGGCGAAGGTAGCAATTGAACGCATTTGTTCCGCGTCCCCCCATAAGAATATCGCCCTTGAGATTAGGGATGGCGGCGCACGTGAACTCCTCCAGCGTGCCCAATGTGCCGTCGTTGCTTCAGGGACGGCTACCCTAGAAGCCGCCCTCGCGCGGTGCCCAACCGTACTCGTTTATAAGGTGGAACCCCTACTCGCGTGGTTTTTGCGCCACGCTATTACGGGTGTCAAGCATGTCGGACTCGCCAATATCATTTGGGAGAAGTCAGGCGGGGTAGGCGAAGCCCCCATGCCCGAACTTTTACAAGAAGACTTTACCGCACAAGCGACCGCGCACTGGCTAAAGTTGTGGCTAACAAATCCCGCCGCACGCCAAACTGCCGCGGAAAACCTTGATGCCGCCGTAAAACTCCTCGCGGGCGATACTTCTGTTATCAATCGCCTTGCTACCGAAATCCTCGCCTAGGTGAGAGTTCCAGTATCTCGGGGTGGCTCTCCCAGTAAGACGGGGTGCCTCTCGCAGTGTCTCGGGGTGCCCGAGACAGTAGGACGGGGTGCCCTCCTTATATAAGGGCGGCACCCACTTGTACGCACACCCCCCACCCACTTGTACGCACACCCCCGCGCCCATATCCGCCGCGGAGGCTCTCGCCTTCCTAGCCAACCAAAAATGCAATAATCTCTAAGGGAGTTCTCTTCCTTAGCCACAATAAGGGCAATAAAAAAGTCCCGGGTGATTAAACACACCTCGGGACAGGGGAAGACAAATGATGTGATTGTATATATGATCAAGCCATGTAAACCCATGAGGCCTAACCACTTACATATTTCGCTATATAATATACCATATTTCGGGTCACGATGCAATACCTAATTTTAACTTTCTTTTTATTTGCTTAAAACAGCGCCTAACCGCGTCCGTTTAGCAAGTTTCTGCCGCGCTTTTTGCCCCCTCTTGGGACTCCTTTTACAAGAGAGCACCCACACATGACCACGAGACCCTCTACTTAAGCCTAATAAAAACCTATACCCACCGCCCTTTTTGGGACAACTTTTTGTGCCTCAGCCCCCCAAAAAAGAAGGCACAAAAAGGGCTCCAGTTCGTTAAACAGAACTGGAGCCAGGGTGAGGAGGAGATTCTTTTCTTTCGCCGCCTTACATGTTCGAGAAGAACTGGAAGGAAGCGTACGCGTCTTGTCCGTGTTCAGTGACATCGAGACCTTTGAGTTCGGTTTTCGCACTGACGCGGAGGATGCCGCATTTCTTGAGGATGTAGAAGACGATTAAGCCCATACCGAACGCCCAGAGGCAGGTCATACCCACGCCCACGAGCTGGATGCCGAGGAACTTAAAGCCGCCGCCATAGAAGAGACCCACGAGCTCATTGCCATAGCCGAGCGAAGTCGGCGCGGCGAAGAGTCCAACCGCGATGGTGCCCCAGACACCGTTAACACAGTGCACCGAGACCGCACCCACAGGGTCATCAATATGGATTCTATCAAAGAAGAGTACGCTGAGTACGACAAGCACACCACCAACAGCACCAATTATGAGCGCGGCATTCGGGGTGATTAGGTCGCAAGGTGCCGTCACCGCTACAAGACCCGCGAGAGATCCGTTAAGTGCCATAGTGAGGTCGGGTTTGCCCATAACAATCCAGGCAGTCGCCAAAGCCGTGAGGGTGCCTGCGCAAGCCGCGAGGTTAGTGGTCATAGCGACACGGCTGATGGAACCGATACCGGCGGTGTAGCTGGCGGGGTTGAAGCCGAACCAACCAATCCAGAGGAGGAACACACCGAGCGTACCGAGGACGAGGCTATGCCCTGGAATCGGATTTGGCTTACCGTCGTGGCGATATTTGCCGATACGCGGCCCGAGCATGATTGCGCCCGCGAGAGCCAACCAGCCACCGCACGAGTGGACGACCGTCGAACCCGCGAAGTCATGGAAGCCGAGCGCCTCAATCCAGCCGAGGGAGTCCGCGCCATGCAAGCTGCCCCACATCCAGTGACCCGAGATCGGGTAGATGAATGCCGAGACGAGTGCCGAATAGATTAGGTAGCTCTTGAACTCAATACGTTCAGCAACAGCACCCGAAACAATCGTCGCGGCCGTCGCGGCAAACATGGTCTGGAAGAAGAAGAATGTCCAGTCCCAAGTGCCTTCGCCCGCGAACACGCTCGGCATGCACATACCGCCCCAGCCAAAGGCTCCGCCTAGCTTGGAGGCGCCAAACATAAGTGCCGCGCCGATGAAGTAGAAGAGCGGCGCACCAACCGCGAAGTCCATTAGATTCTTCATCATAATGGCCGCCGCGTTTTTAGCGCGTGTAAAGCCCGTTTCTACAAGCGCGAAACCCGCCTGCATAACGAATACGAGAATACCGCCGACCAAGGTCCAGACGACATTCAGGTTGTGTTGCACTTCTGCCGCCGTGGGTTCAGCTTCCGCGCCGAACGCCCCCGCGACACCAAGTGCCAACAAACAACTTAATACTAGTTTTTTCATTTTAGCCTTTACTTTCTTGTTTTACTACCTTTTAACCAATTGCCGAGCCACCGCGCTCACCCGTGCGGATGCGGATGCACTCTTCCATCGGCAACACAAAGATCTTGCCATCGCCAATTTCACCCGTACGCGCACCAGCAATGATGCCATTTATCGTCTCTTCGACATAGTCATCATTTACGCCAATCGCCAGACGCACCTTCTTCAGAAGCGTCACCTCTTCAATAGCGCCGCGGTATTGATGAACATAGCCCTTTTGCTGTCCACAACCGAGCGCATTCGAGACGGACATCTTGTAAATGCCCTTCTCATACAATGCCTGTTTGACGGCATTGAGCCGTTCAGGCTGAATATAAGCAATTATCAGTTTCATGTGATTCCTTTTTACTTTTCTGTTTGTCAGTCGCGACACAGGTCTTAAGCAGAAAGCGTGCCAAAGGCAACAGGGACTCCTTCAAGCCCCTAGGGTTATTCAATTTATGTAAAAGGCAGTCGTGCGATTACAAGATATTACAAATCTGTAAAACGCACATCGGCAATCTGCCGCGCCCCCGTTAATACCATAACGAGCCGATCAACCCCTAGCGCAACACCTGCCGCGGAACCAATTTGTAGTAGCGCGGCGAAGAACCCTTCATCTAAAGGATAGTCTTCTTCGCCTAACGCGGCACGTTCCCTTTTTGCCGCGGCAAATCTGCCGCGCTGTTCCTCGCTATCGCACAATTCCGTAAAGCAATTGGCGAGTTCCATACCGTTCTCATAATATTCCCACCGCTGGGCAACGCCATCCTTTATAATAGCGAGTGAAGAACAGGCGGGGGGATAGTCCATCAGAAATACGCTCCCCTTATCCTTTAAAGCAGGCTCTACCTTTGTCGCCATATCGTAGTCAAAGCGATCCGCGTCAAAATTGAGCCACGGATCCCATCCCGCGAACTGCTGATACGCTTCTCTTACGGTTAACTTCGTCGGCGCGGCACTTTCTGGACGCAAAGTTGCCATTAACTGCGTTAAATCGTCCATTATGGCGAGATAGTCTGCGCCCCGTCGATACCACTCTATCATCGTGAACTCGGGATTATGCCGCGAACCCTTCTCGCCTTCCCGAAAACATGGGCCAATCTGGTAAATGCGCTCCATGCCTTGGGCGAGGAGTTTCTTCATCTGCAATTCGGGCGAGGCTCTTAAGAATCCGCCCGTTGCCACGGGGGGACAATCTATATGGCATTCGGGTGCAGGCGCGGCAATTCTAACAGGTGTCTCTACCTCTATAAAGCCCTTTTCATCAAAAAAGGCGCGTATTTGGCGAATTATCGCCGCGCGGCGCACCAAAAGCGCGGGATTAGTCATACCGCTCCAGATACTTGGCGAGATACTTCTCAAGCCGCGTTTCAAGCCACGGTGTCACATGCCAATAATCGCGCAATTCAAGATATTCGCTCACGGGGCCAGGCTGCCCCGCCTTTACCCCATATTCGCACTTAATAAGGATATTCCGTGCCGTTGCCTCACTCGAAACGAACTCAATAACCTGCGTTTTAAAACCAAGAATGCGCATAATCTGTGCACGAAACGAGTCCGTTAGGATGTCGCAAAGCCTCTCGCGCAAGATTGATTGGCGCATAAGCCCCGCGAAAACACCCTTATCCGCGAGCGTCTTCTGCAATTCATGTTGGCAACAGGGGGCGGAAAGTATATACCGCGACCGCCACTCAAGTCCCTTCGCCAGTGCTTCATCCGTCGCCGTATCGCAGGCATGTAGCGAGACGACAAGATCCGCCTTCTCTACATTAAACGCCGCGAGGTCGGAAACGGTGAACTTGACTTTATCGGCTACATCGAGTGCTTGGGCGACCTTTTTCGCGGAAGCAATCACATCTTCGCGGCGGTCAACCCCATAAACCGTCACTTCAGGGATGTTCTTGACCTGCGTTAAATAAAAGTAGAGCGCGAATGTCAAATACGCCTTGCCGCATCCGCAATCAACGACTGTGAACGGACCTTTCACATTCGCCTCAACAGTCTCTTCAACGACTTTCAAAAACTCATTTACTTGGTCATATTTGCCGCGCATGGAAGCGCGGATACGCCCTTCACCGTCCGCAATGCCAATTGCCCGCAAAAGTGCCGCGGCATCAAAGCGCGTAAGCGGTAAGTTCTTTACACGATCATGTGGCTCTACCTTAGCAACCCGCGTCATTTCAGCCGAACGCGAAACGAGCACATGCCCCTTCTTCGTGACGCGAATATGTAAGTCGCCCGAAGCTGTCATAAGGTGCAAATCGCGTGCGCCGCGCTGGGCAATTATCTCTTCCAGCCCTTCCGCCGCGGCATTCGCCGTCAGATTCTTAACTTGCACCTGTCCTTCATCCGTCATCTCGGCTTGGAACTTCTTCTCGCCGCCAATTTCCACGGGGCGCAACGCAATCTTGAAGGTTTTGCCATTGCGACGGACAACTTGGACGAGTTTCATAAACCCCTCGCCCAAAACGCGCTGGCGAATCTCTTCCTTTAGGGCATCCTCAAGTTCAAATCTCTCCATAAGTCGCTTACTTCTCCTTAATTGTGCCCTTCAAAACGGCAATGAAGGCGCTTTGCGGAACATTTACATGCCCGAACTCCTTCATTCGCGCCTTGCCGCGTTTCTGCTTTTCAAGTACTTTCATCTTACGCGTGACATCGCCGCCGTAGAGTTTCGCGAGCACATCTTTACGGAAGGGGCGGATATCTTCACGCGCAATAATCTCGCGTCCGAGTGCCGCTTGGACGGGTATCTTAAATTGGTGGGGCGGTATCGCTTCCGCCAGCGCCTTGCACATCTGAATGCCGCGGGTACGCGCCTTAGTACGGTGGACGAGTGTCGCGAAAGCGTCCACGGTCTCTCCATTAAGGAGGATATCCATCTTCACGATATCCGACTCTTGGTAGCCCGCGGGTTCATAGTCCATTGAAGCGTACCCATGCGAGACGCTCTTGAGCGTATCATGAAAGTCTATCAAGATTTCATTCAGCGGCAACTTGCAATGCAGCATGACGCGTTTCGCGTCCAAGGTCTCAGTGCCTTCCACGAGTCCGCGGCGATCCATAACAATACGCATAATGTCGCCAATTGTTTCCGACGGCGTAATAATGCGTGCGGTAAGGATTGGCTCTGAAATCGTGTCTATCGCCGATGGGTCGGGCATCTGCAAGGGGTTGTCAAGTTCCTTCTCTTCGCCGCTCTTGAGCTTAAGCTTATAAACAACGCCAGGTGCCGTTGAAATAATATCGAGACCAAACTCACGGCGCAAGCGCTCCTGCACAATTTCCATATGCAGTAGCCCCAAGAAGCCACATCTAAAGCCGAACCCAAGCGCTAACGAACTCTCGTGATGGAAAGTGAACGCCGCGTCATTTAAGTGGAGCTTCTCAAGCCCCTGCTCAACCTTCGGGAACTCGTCCGTGGACATCGGGTAAATGCCGCAAAACACCGTTGGGTGGATATCATGAAAGCCCGGCAAAGCTTCCGTCGCGCCCAACTTCGTCGTGGTGACCGTATCGCCAATCTTAATTTCACTCGGGTCTTTCACTGTGCCGACGATGTACCCGACTTGCCCTGCCTCCAACTTTGCGACGGGTTTCTTCGTGGGCGAGAAAATGCCGACTTCATGGACGGTCGTAGAAACGCCGCTCCCCATAAAGTTAATACCCTGCCCCGCGGCAATTGTGCCGTCCATAATCCGTACATACACAATAACGCCGCGGAACTCATCAAAGACAGAATCAAACACGAGTGCTCTTAGGGGAGCGTCCGCGCCACGCGTCTGGGGCGGCGGAATGCGCGAGACAATCGCCTCCAGTACGGCGGCACAACCCTGCCCCGTCTTCGCTGAAATTAAGAGTGGCTCATCCATGGGGATCGCGAGCACATCCTCAATCTGGCGACACACCTCGGGCACATTCGCACCCGGCAAGTCGACTTTATTAAGTACGGGCACAATCTCAAGCTTCGCGTCCTGCGCGAAGTAGGTGTTGGCGACGGTCTGTGCTTCCACGCCCTGCGCCGCGTCCACGACCAGTATCGCCCCTTCGCACGCACCCATCGACCGCGACACTTCATACGCGAAGTCCACATGCCCAGGCGTATCGAGGAGGTTAAAGAGGTAAGTCTTACCGTCCGCCGCGACATAATGCATCGACACAGGGTGCGACTTAATCGTAATGCCGCGCTCGCGCTCCAAGTCCATCGCGTCCAGCGTCTGCTCCTTAAGTTCACGCGGACTTATCGCTTTCGTCAACTCGAGAATACGATCTGAGAGCGTCGTCTTGCCGTGGTCAACATGGGCAATAATGCAAAAGTTACGGATGTTGCTGAGTGTAATCATGTAAGCCTAACCTATCTCCTCGGGCATATGGGCAACGCGTGTCGCCTGAGCCCATTCCGCGCTTTTACCGTAGCCCCATGTGACGGCAATTGATTCTACGCCATTCTTCGCCGCGGCCTCAAAGTCGTTTATCGTGTCGCCCACCATTACCGCGTCACTTGCCGCGGCACCCATCTCCGCCAGGACGCGCTTCAATAACTCGGGCTTGCGCAAGACACCAATCGCGGGATTGTCGCGGTGCATATCGCCCGTATAAATGCCTTCAAAAATAGCGTCCCACCCGAACTTCGATGCCATCGCCTTTGCGCCCGCGAGGCGCTTATTCGTGACTATCGCGACATGCGCCCCAGCGGACTTTAACGCCTTGACCCGCGCTAGAACGCCCGGATACTCCCGCGTCAGCGGAAAGCCGTCCGTATCATAGTGCCGCGCGAAGTTGGCGCGAATCGCTTCCACTAGCGCGTCATCCCATCTCCCAGGGAAGAGCCGCTTCGTGATTTCCTCAATGGACGGACCCGTCACATACACCGCGTCAAAGTTCGGACACTCCAATTTAAGATCCGCGAGCGCCGCCTGCCACGCGCGGCGAATGTCGCCCTCGGTATCCGCGAGCGTACCGTCCAAATCAAAGAACCAGAAATGCTTCATCGCGCAGGAATCGTGCAAACGCCATTAGCGCAATCAAGCGTCTCAAGTGTGAGATTACGGAACTCTATTGCACCGCCCTCGGACTGCAAAGCAATTGCGCCCTTGCGCGGCAGAATGCCCTTCACGCGATTCATCTCAACCCCATTAAGGCGATTAACAATCATATCCCCAATGACATCCACCTCAAGCGTATTCCATTCGCCGAAGGGCTTCTCCGCTTCCGCACTCTGACGGAACATCTTACGGATGCCTGAGAGCGCGTCCGTCGCCACGCGTGGGGTAGCGGGCTCAACGCCAAGAACTTCCGCTCCCGCGAGCCCCATAACATCGCCCGCATTGCCGCGGCAAAGTTGGTTCTCGAAGCACACTGGGATGAACGAGCCCGTCTCTTCCGTAAGCCTCACGAATATGCCAGAGTTGGGTTTCGGGGTCTCGCGCCACCAGCGATAGTCAACCTTGAACTTGAAGTCCGTGAAGTCCGCACGCTTCGTGCGCAAGTAGCCAAACGGAGTCCCTGTGGAACGGATAAGCCCATTGGTGACGAACCAAGTCGGCTCCGCGGCAGTGTATCCACCCGTCACATCATAGTCAAGGACGGCTGTCCAGCCCGACAAATCCTTGCCATTAAAGAGTGCAACCTGCGCGGCATGCCCACCGCACGCCGCACCCAGAAGAGTAAGAATTACTAAAAGATTTTTCATGGGTATTATTATACCAAATCTCGCGCCCTCTCGCTAGCATTTCTCGTTAATTACCCGCTTTCCCCGCTTTTTATTTAACGCAAAGAACGCAAAGGCGTTACGCCCTTTATATCAGATTTTAACCCCCAACTTCACATTCTTGCATAATTTTCTCTCCAAAGAAAACTGCGTAAATTGTCTAGAAAAGCCGCGAAAACAGGCAAATAGCGTTGCTATTCCCTAAAAAAGTTTGCCCCTTCTCAAAAAACTTCGTGAAAAGACTTGACTTTTAACGACTGGTTTGTTATAATAAGGGCAACTTTAAAGCGAGGCAGTAGAGACTGCAGAAAGGATATAAAGTATGCTTGCAAGAGAGGGTTTGCCGCGACCTGAGGATGAAAACGCGGCGAAAACGGGATAAGTTCCCTGCCCGACACCGAAAGGTATGAAGTGGGAGCATAAATCGTTTAGAGCTTTGGCTCACAAAGAAATGGAAAAAGTAAAATGTCAAATATACTTAAGTATTATATCGGGTCAATTGGTGATGCCGTAACTGGTGAAAAGACCAAGAGGGCATTCCCAATTGTAAATAAAACTGTAACCATGGATGCTTTCTGCAATCAACTTGCAGGGGATGATGGCTTACTTATGGGATGTGAAAGCCAAATCAAGGGCTTCCTCGCCTCCATACTGGTGAAAATCCACGAGGAGTTGAAGAAAGGGAACGCTGTTTCCTTTGGGAACTACCTCAGGTTCACCCCTACTATTAGAGGTAAGGTTGACCCTGACACGGGTAAGCCTACAAGTGAGTCAAAAATAGGGGTTGCTATTCAACCACTAAAGAACATGCAACTCAAAATGGATGACTTCACTCTGGTAGATACCAGTGGGGAGAGCCTCACCCCCAAGATCTCCTTCCTGCGTCCGCTCGCAACGGATGCCCAGGTTGACCAGATTGTAAAGGGTACAGGCTTTACTTTGGTAGGTAAGAATCTCTACTATAATGCAGGGATGGGTGACACGATTACCCTCTCTTACATGAATGATGGAGAGACTGTGACACTTAATC